>JAZFVR010000104.1:0-2582 GCA_036447835.1 Alphaproteobacteria bacterium
GGCGAGCTTCATGACCGGCGCGGCGCTCCTCGACGACGGCGGCATCACCGCGGCGTGAGCCGCCGTCGCTCGATTGCTCGGTCGACCCGGCCGCGCCCCCATGCTTCGACAGGCTCAGCATGAGGGCTTTGCGAAGACGGCCGAAGGGACTTCACCCTGAGCTTGTCGAAGGGCGAGGCCTGTGCGCTAATCTCGGCCGTGTTTTCGAGGGAGGTATCGGCGATGGGGTCGACAACTGATCAAAGGGAAGGCGCAGGGGAAGACTGGAAGGAGCGCCACGCGCGGCTCGAGGCGGCGGTCGAGCGTCACATGGTGCGCTACGTCGACGAATTCTTTCCCTTCTTCGTCGAGCGCGGCGAGGGATCGTACGTCTACGACGAGAGCGGCCGCAAGATCCTCGACTTCACCTCGGGCCAGATGTGCGCGACGCTCGGCCACAACCACCCGGCGGTGGTCGCCGCGGTCGAGCGCAGCGGCAAGCGCGTCATGCACCTGCTGAGCTGGATGCTCGCGCCCGAGGTCGTCGACCTGTGCCGCGAGCTCGCAGGCCTCCTGCCGCCGACGTTGCAGAAGGTGCTGCTGCTCAACACGGGCAGCGAATCGAACGAGGCGGCGCTCCGCATGGCGCGCATGGCGAGCGGGCGCTTCGAGGTCGTCGGCTTCGACAATTCATATCACGGACTCACCGCGGGCGCCGGCTCGATCACCTATTCGCGGCCGCGGCGCGGTTACGGCCCCGGCCTTCCCGGCACCATGTCGATCCCCGCGCCGCACGCCTACCGCTGCCCGATCCGCCATTGCCGTGACGCCTGCGACATGACCTGCCTCGAGGTCGGCTTCGAGCGCGTCGACAAGGAATCGGTGGGATCGCTCGCCGCTTTCATCGCCGAGCCGGTGATCTCGTCGGGCGGCATGGTGGTGCCGCCGCCCGGCTACTTCCCGCGCGTCAAGGAGCTGTGCGAGGCGCGCGGCATGCTGCTCGTGCTCGACGAGGCGCAGACCGGGCTCGGGCGCGTCGGCGCCAACTTCGCCTTCGAGCAGGACGGCGCCGTGCCCGACATCCTGACGCTCTCGAAGACCCTCGGCGGCGGCTTGCCGCTCGCCGCCACGGTGACCGGCGACGACATCGAGGGCGCGTGCTTCGACGCCGGCTTCTCGCACCTCACCTCGCACGTCTCCGACCCGCTGCCGGCGGCGGTCGGCCTCGCGGTGCTCGAGGTGCTGGCGCGCGACGGGCTCGCCGAGCGTTCGGCGAGGCTTGGCGGTCGCCTCGAGGCGGGCTTGCGCGACCTCATGCAGCGCTACGAGGTGATCGGCGACGTGCGCGGGCGCGGGCTCATGTGGGGGGTCGAGATCGTCAAGGACCGCAAGTCGCGCGAGGCCGACCCGGCGCTCGGCGCGCGCATCGCCTCCCGCGCGCTCGATCTCGGCCTGAGCATGAACATCACCGCCTACGCGAGCATGGCCGCCATCTGGCGCATCGCCCCGCCGCTCACCATCGCCGAAGCCGACCTCGACCTCGGCCTAACCCTCATCGACCAGGCGATCCGCGAAACCCTGGCCGACGGTGGTGGAGCGTAGCGATCGCTCCGAATCCAGGCAGCTGCATTTTGTTAACTATCGGATAATTCAGCAATTTTTCCTATTGTTAGTATCAATTTTTGATACTATATTCGAATGAGAAAGAAACACCGCAATACGCTCAGGGCGGTCTTCGCCGACCCGGTACGGTCGAGCGTCCTGTGGTCGGATATCGAAGCCATGCTCGTGGCGGCGGGCGCCGAGATCAGCGAAGGGCGCGGCTCGCGCCTCCGCGTGTCGCTCAAGGGTGTCGATGCGGTGTTTCACCGGCCTCATCCCCGGAAAGAGGCCGACAAGGGGACTGTCAAGTCGATACGGCGCTTTCTGATCGAAGCAGGAGTAAAGTCACGATGAATTACAAGGGTTATATCGGGCGTGTCGAGTTCGACGACGAGGCGGAGATTTTTCACGGCGAAATCGTGAATTTGCGCGATGTCGTTACCTTCCAGGGCCGTACCGTCGATGAGCTGCGCCGGGCTTTCGAAGACTCGATCGACGATTACCTTGCCTGGTGCGCCGAGCGGGGCAAGTCGCCCGACAAGCCGTTTTCCGGCAAGTTCGTGGTCAGGGTCGATCCCGAGGTTCACCGCGCCATCAGCGCCGCTGCCCAGCAGGCGGGCAAGAGCCTGAACGCCTGGGTGGCTGAAAGTCTGACCACGGCGGCGCGCGATCACGACGTCTCGTCGTAGGGAGCTCTGGCGCCACTCCCTAGGACGAAGCATTGTTCTTTTTCAATAAGCTAAGACCGCATGCTGAGAAGGCGCGCGAGCGCCGTCTCGACGCATGATGCGGCGCCCGGAGAACGCTATCCGGTGAACGCCTGGATGCCGGTCTGGGCGCGGCCGAGGATGAGGGCGTGGATGTCGTGGGTGCCCTCGTAGGTATTGACGGCCTCCAGGTTCATGGCGTGGCGGATGACGTGGAACTCGTCGGCCACCCCGTTGCCGCCGTGCATATCGCGCGCCTGACGCGCGATGTCGAGCGCCTTGCCACACGAGTTG
>JAZFVR010000105.1:0-5680 GCA_036447835.1 Alphaproteobacteria bacterium
GATCAGCCGCGGCGCCGCTCGGGAAAGCTGACCATCAGCCAGGCGCTTGTCGAGGAGGACCGCGTGCGCAGCCTCGCCTCGGTGCGCCGGGCGCGCGAACGCGAGCGACGGGCGCAGCAGGCCAAGACCCCGATCGAGCCGGTCAAGGTGGTGCGCGAGGTTGTCGTGCCGGAGACGATCACCGTGCAGGAGCTCGCCAACCGCATGGCGGTGCGCGGCGCCGAAGTGGTCAAGGCGTTGATGAAGAACGGCTCGATGGCGACGATCAACCAGTCGATCGACGCCGACACGGCAGAGCTTCTGGTCGACGAGTTCGGCCACAAGATCAAGCGCGTCAGCGCCGCCGACGTCGAGATCGGGCTCAAGGGCGATGCCGACTCGGAAGAGGCGTTGCAGCCCCGGCCGCCGGTGGTCACCGTCATGGGCCATGTCGACCACGGCAAGACCTCGCTATTGGACGCGCTGCGCCACACCGACGTCGTAAGCGGCGAGGCCGGCGGCATCACCCAGCACATCGGCGCCTACCAGGTGACGCTCGATTCGGGTGCCAAGATCACCTTCATCGACACTCCCGGCCACGAGGCGTTCACCGCCATGCGCGCGCGCGGCGCCAAGGTCACCGACATCGTCGTTCTCGTGGTGGCCGCCGACGACGGAATCATGCCGCAGACCATCGAGGCCATCAACCACGCCAAGGCGGCGGGGGTTCCCGTCATCGTCGCCATCAACAAGATCGACCGGCCCGACGCCAACCCCGACCGTGTGCGCAACGGGCTGTTGCAGCACGATCTCGTGGTCGAGGAGATGGGAGGCGAGGTGCTGTCGGTCGAGGTTTCGGCGACCGAGAAGACGAACCTCGACAAGCTCACCGAGGCGATCACCCTGCAGGCCGAGCTGCTCGACCTTAGCGCCAACCCGGAACGGGCGGCCGACGGCGTGGTGATCGAGGCCAGGCTCGATCGCGGCCGCGGCGCGGTCGCGACCGTGCTCGTCCAGCGCGGCACACTCCGTGTCGGCGACGTCGTCGTCGCCGGCGGCGAGTGGGCGCGGGTGCGGGCGCTGCTCGACGATCGCGGCAGCGAAGTCGACGAGGCGGGTCCCGCGATTCCGGTCGAGATCCTCGGCCTCAGCGGCGCGCCTACGGCGGGCGACGACTTCGTCACCGTCGAGAACGATCGCCGCGCCCGCGAGGTCACCGAGTATCGCAAGCAGCAGATGCGCGACGTTCGCGCCGCCGCCGGCGCGCGCGGCAGTCTCGAGCAGATGTTCTCGGCCATCGCCGCCGGCCAGGCCAGCGAGGTGCCGGTGGTGATCAAGGCCGACGTCCAGGGCTCGGTCGAGGCCATCGCCACGAGCCTCGAGAAGCTGGGGACAGACGAGGTAGCGGTGCGCGTGCTGCACACCGGCGTCGGCGGCATCAACGAATCCGACGTCACCCTCGCCGGTGCCTCGAGCGGGTTGATCATCGGCTTTAACGTTCGCGCCAACGCCCAGGCGCGCGAGCACGCCCGCAACAGCGGCGTCGAGATCCGATACTACTCGGTGATCTACAACGCGATCGACGACATCAAGGCGGTCTTGAGCGGCTTGCTGGCGCCGACGCTGCGCGAGCACATCATCGGCAACGCCCAGGTGCTCGAGGTGTTCGACATCTCCAAGACGGGCAAGATCGCCGGTTGCCGCGTCACCGACGGCGTCATCAAGCGCGGCGCCAGGGTGCGCCTGTTGCGCGACGACACGGTGATCTACGACGGCAAGCTCGCCACCCTCAAGCGCTTCAAGGACGACGCGCGCGAGGTCAAGGAAGGCCTCGAATGCGGCATGTCGTTCGACAACTACCGCGATATCCGCGAGGGGGACGTCATCGAGGCCGTCGAGATCGAAGAGATCGCGCGCACGCTGTGACGGCGGCCGACGGTGTCCAGCAATTCCGCGAGCATGGGACGACGGTGAGGATCGCATGGCGAAAGGCCACGGCAGAGCGCCCAGCCAGCGCCAGCTGCGCGTAGGCGAGGAGCTGCGCCACGCGCTCGCCGAGGTGCTCGGCCGCGGCGACCTGCGCGACCCCGGCCTGAGCGGGGTGTCGCTGACCGTGACCGAGGTGCGGGTGAGCCCCGATCTGCGCAACGCCACCGCGTTCGTCGTGCCGCTCGGCGGCGGCGACGCCGCGACCGTGCTCGCCGCCCTCGGTCGCGCGGCGCCGTATCTGCGCGGCCAGGTCGTGCGCCTCGTGCGCCTCAAGTTCGCGCCCCAATTCACCTTCCGTGCCGACACCTCGTTCGACCAGGCGAGCGTCGTCGAGTCCCTGTTGCACGAGCCTTGCGTTGCCGCCGATGTCGTGGCGCGGCGCGACGAGCGAGGCGGTGGCGCGTAAGCGCCGCGGCAGGCCGATCCACGGCTGGCTCGTCATCGACAAGGCGGCGGGCATGACCTCGGCGCGCGCCGTCGCCCAGGTGCTGCGCATCACCGGTGCCCAGAAGGCGGGGCACGGCGGCACGCTCGATCCGATGGCGACCGGCGTCCTGCCGGTGGCCATGGGCGAGGCGACCAAGACCGTCGCCAACGTCGTCGGCAGTTCCAAGACCTACCGCTTCACCGTGCGTTGGGGCGAGGCGCGCGACACCGACGACGCCGACGGCGCGGTGATCGCGACCAGCGACGCGCGGCCACTGGCCGACGCCATCGGCGCCGCCCTCGGCGAGTTCACCGGTGTCATCGAGCAGGTGCCGCCGGTCTACGCGGCGATCAAGGTCAAGGGCGAGCGCGCCTATGCGTTGGCCCGCCAGGGCAGGCCGGTGGCGCTGCCGCCGCGTGAGGTGGTGGTCGAGCGCCTCGAGCTGATCGACGTGCCCGACGCCGACCACGCCGCCTTCGAGATGCGCTGCGGCAAGGGTACCTACGTGCGGGCGCTGGCGCGCGACCTCGCGGTGCGGCTCGGCACCGTCGGGCACGTTGCGGCGCTCAGGCGCACCGAGGTCGGGCAATTTCACGAATCGGGCGCAATTTCGCTAGAAAATCTCGAGGCGCTGATGCATAGTGCCGCGCTCGATGAGCAGGTGCTTCCGGTCGAGACCGCGCTGGCCGACATCCCGGCGCTGGCCGTGACCGAATCGCAGGCAAGCCGCCTCAAATGCGGCCAGGCCGTTCACGTGCTCGGAAGCGACCCCGGAATTGTCTGCGTCACCGCCCACAGCCGGCTGGTGGCGCTCGCCGAGGTGAGGGGCGGCAAGGCACATCCGCTCCGCGTGTTCAACCTCTAAGCCATGGATGCAAGCGATGTCGATCACTACCGAGCGCAAGGCGGCGCTCATCACCGAGTATGCCGTCAAGCAAGGAGATACCGGCTCGCCCGAGGTGCAGGTCGCAATCCTGAGCGAGCGGATCGTCAACCTCACCGAACATTTCAAGGTTCACAAGAAGGACAAGCACTCGCGGCGCGGGCTTCTCATGCTCGTCAGCCGGCGACGTCGGCTTCTCGACTACGTCAAGCGCAAGGACGGCGAGCGATACGCGACCCTGATCCAGCGCCTGGGACTGCGCAGGTGACGCCCGAGGCGGGGATGCCGGATGCATCCCCGTCGGCGCATTTGCGCCCGCACTGGCGGCATGCCTTCGCCGCCACCGCTACACGCATGTATGATTTCGGGCCGGCCGCATCGCGCGACCGCCCGATGTAGGAAGGAATAGGGATATCGAATGTTCAACATTTACCGTAAGGAAATCGACTGGGGCGGACGCCCGCTGGTTATGGAAAGCGGCCGCGTCGCCCGTCAGGCGGACGGCGCCGTGCTCATCAGTTACGGCGAGTCCGCCGTGCTGTGCACCGCCGTGGCGCAGAAGACGCCGAGGGTGGGCCTCGACTTTTTTCCGCTCACCGTCAATTACCAGGAAAAGGCGTTCGCCGCAGGCAAGATCCCGGGCGGCTTCTTCAAGCGCGAGGGCCGGCCGGGCGAGAAGGAGACGCTGGTCTCGCGCCTCATCGACCGCCCCATCCGGCCGCTGTTCGCCGGCGGCTTCCGCAACGAGACCCAGGTCATCTGCACGGTGCTGTCGCACGACATCGAGAACGACCCCGATATCGTCGCCATGGTCGGCGCCTCGGCGGCGCTGACGATTTCGGGGATTCCGTTCCTCGGACCCATCGCCGGCGCCCGCGTCGGCTACATCGACGGCAATTACGTTCTCAACCCCACCGCCACCCAGCGCAAGGAGAGCGAGCTCGACCTCGTCGTCGCCGGCACCCGGCAAGGGGTGCTGATGGTCGAATCGGAAGCCAAGGAGCTTTCCGAGGAGGTGATGCTCGGCGCGGTCATGTTCGGCCACAAGCAGATGCAGCCGGTGATCGACCTGATCATCGGGTTCGCCGAGCATTGCGCCAACGAGCCGTGGGACGTTCCGGGCGAGGATGCCGACGTCGAGAAGGCGCGCGCGCGCCTGACCGATCTCGCCGAGGCCGAGCTGCGCGCCGCATACGAGGAGCCCGAAAAGCAGGCGCGGGTCGACAGGGTCGAGGCGGTCAAGCAATCGGCGCTCGAGACGATGGAGGCGGAGGGCTTCGATCCGCAGATCACCTCCGGCATGTTCAAGCCGATCGAGAAGACGATCGTGCGCGGCAACATCCTCGAAAGGGGAATACGCATCGACGGTCGCGACACCAAGACCGTGCGCCCCATCGTCGCCGAGGTCGGCGTGCTGCCGCGCGCCCACGGCAGCGCGCTGTTCACCCGCGGCGAGACCCAGGCGCTGGTCACCGCGACGCTCGGCACCGGCGAGAACGAGCAGATCATGGACGTGCTCGAGGGCGAGTACCGCGAGCACTTCCTTCTGCACTACAACTTCCCGCCCTATTCGGTCGGCGAGGCGTCGTTCATGCGCCCGCCGGGGCGGCGCGAGATCGGCCACGGCAAGCTGGCATGGCGGGCGATTCACCCGCTGATGCCCGAAAAGGACGCCTTTCCCTATACCGTGCGGGTGGTTTCGGAGATCACCGAATCGAACGGCTCGTCTTCGATGGCCACGGTATGCGGCGCGTCGCTGTCGCTGATGGACGCGGGCGTGCCGCTCGGGCGGTCGGTCGCCGGCATCGCCATGGGGCTGATCAAGGAGGAGGAGCGCTTCGCCGTGCTCTCCGACATCCTCGGCGACGAGGACCACCTCGGCGACATGGACTTCAAGGTGGCGGGGTCCGAGCGGGGCATCACCTCGCTGCAGATGGACATCAAGATCACCAGCATCACCGAGGAGATCATGGGCATCGCGCTCGCCCAGGCGCGCGAAGGGCGCCTGCACATCCTCGGCGAAATGGGCAAGGCGATCTCGGCCTCGCGCGAGGGCATCAGCGAGCATGCGCCGCGCATCTCCACGATCTCGATCCCCAAGGACAAGATCGGCGAGGTGATCGGGCCGGGCGGCAAGGTGATCCGCGAGATCTGCGAGACCACGGGCACCAAGATCGACATCGAGGACGACGGCACGGTGCGCGTCGCGGCCACCGACAGCGAGGCGGGGGAGGCGGCGATCAATCGCATCCGCGATATCGTCGCGGAGCCCGAGATCGGCGTCATCTACGGGGGCAAGGTCGTCAAGGTCGTCGACTTCGGCGCCTTCGTGAACTTCATCGGCAACCGCGACGGTCTCGTGCACATCAGCGCGCTCGCGGAGCATCGGGTCAAGACCGTCG
>JAZFVR010000106.1:0-11199 GCA_036447835.1 Alphaproteobacteria bacterium
GCACCGCGTCGATCTGACCAACGCGGTGCTGATCGACGCACGGCTCGCCGGCGTCGACCTCTCGGACGTGCGCATGAACGGCGCCCGGCTTTCCGACGGGGGCGACCCCGAGACGGGCGACGGGGAAGGCTGATTACCCGGCGCGGCGGACTCTCCGCACGATCACAATTATCGAAAAGCCGGTGCGCTCAACGCCGCGAAAGCTTGCGCCGCATAGGCGACGGCCCTTACAAGAGCGGGCGCCAACGTTGCCGTCGGCGCGCCTTCCTCTATTATTAGGTGGAGCAAGAGAACGAACTTACAACGAAGGGGGGGACGATCATGGCTCAAGTTTCTTGGAGGATCGAAGGCGTCGAGTACGCCAACTGCAACTGCGCATATGGCTGCACCTGCCAGTTCAACGCGCTTCCGACCCACGGGAATTGCCAGTACGTCCTGTTCGCTCGCATCGACGAGGGCCACTACGGAGATACCCGTCTCGACGGGCTCCGGTTTGCCGTGGTGGGCAAGTTTCCGGGGGCCGTGCACGAGGGCAACGGAACCCAGCAATTGATCATCGAGGAGGGGGCCGACGACAAGCAGCGCGAGGCCCTGCCCCGTATCGTCTACAACGAGGACACGGACGAGCTCCGCACTCATTATGCGATTTACAACGCCATGAGCTCGACGGTTCTCGATCCGGTCTTCGCGCCGATCGAGCTCGCGGTCGACATGGAGGCGCGCACCGCCCGCGGCCGCGTGCCGGGCCTCGTGGTCTCCGACGCCGAACCGATCCGCAATCCGGTCACCGGCGACGAGCACCGGGCGCAGATCGTCTTGCCACACGGCTTCGAATACACGGTCGCCGAGATGGGAAGCGCGTCCAGCAAGATGACGGGTGACATTCCCCTGGAGTTTTCGGACACCTACGCCCAGTTCAACGAGCTGCACATGACCGAAAACGGCGTCGTTCGCTGAGCCGAGCCGGTTTCTGATCGTCCCGCGGCGAGACGACGGGATCGACGCTTAAACGACCCGCACGTAGATGTCCTCGTCCATGAGGTGTTTCGCCTCGAAGCCGTCGAGGTCGCGTTCGAGACGGCCGACGAAGACGAGTTGGCCGCTCCCGGTGACGACGTTGAACTTGGCGTTGAAGACCTTGTGATTGATCCCGTGCTTGTCGGCGATCGCATAGGTCCTGATCGTGAATTCCTGGTCCGATATCTGTGCGCCGGTGAGATAGGCCTCGACGCCTTCAATGTGGCTCTCGGCAATCGGCATTCCCTTCAGCCTGATCGCGTCGCGTTGGGCGAGCGCGACGAACGTCGGCGTGTTCAGTGGTGCGCCGCCGGTGATGACGTCGAAGTCGCCGTCGGCGTCGGTCGGCTCGCGCAGATAGCTGCCGATCAGCACCTGGTTGGGGAGCGCCGCCGAGACCATGCGCGAGAGCTCGATCGTCACGTCGCCGACGATGAACTCGCGCACCTGGTTCGAGAGGCCGGCCGCCTGGAAGTATTCGTAATGGCTGCCGAAGTGAATGCAGGTGCGCAGCACCGGTATGCGATAATTGGTGTCCTCGGTCCGGGCGACCGCGTTGTCGGCGAGCGCCAGCATCGCCAGCTGGTAGAGCGCGACGTCGGCCTTGAGGCCCTCGTCCTTGTTCCAGATGTAGAAGCCGTCGCCGGTCGTCGTCATCGCCAGACTCACGTTGATGCCCGCGTCGCGGCAGCGCGCCAGCGCGATGTTGATCGAATAGGCCAGGCTGTTGAGCTGGGTGACCTGCTCGAACGGGCTCAGCATCGAAAACTTGACGATGTCGAACAGCGCCACGGCCCGGCACTTGCTCGTGGTGACGCTGAACTCGACGAGCGCGCTGTCGATGGCGTCGATTGCCTGCGGCGAGATCATCACCCGGAACGGCGTGTCGATGAGCGCGCACTGACAGCCGGCGGCGACCAGCTCGTCGAGCTTCTCGTCCGAATCGATATGGCGGCGGCGTTCCAGGAGGTCCGCGTGGCGCCTGGCGATATCGGGAAGCGCGTGGATGGGGGCGTAGAGCACGGTGATCCCGTCGTCGACGGGCCGCCAACCGACGAGCACGTTACGGCCGAACGACCACACGTCGCGAAAGCGCTCGCGCAGCTCGCGCATGTACGACTTGTGATCGATCTCGATCGAAAGGTGCTGCATCGCCGACCCCTGCCGAGCAAAGCGACGGCAGCTCGGCACTGCCACGCCCGCACCCCATGCTGCGGCATTTACCGAGAAAATTCCGTTAACGCCGACGCCGACGGCGAAAGGCCGGAAGGGCCTGAAAATGTAGGGATTCGCCGCTTCTCCAGACCGTGGAGGGCGGCGCGCTCAGTAACCGCGCTCGGGATCGACGTGGTTGATGAGCTGGCCGCCCGCGAGGTGGCGGCCCAGGTTGTCGAACAGGACGTCGAGGGTGTTGGCGATGTAGAGCGCGTCGTCGTCCGACGAGGTGTGCGGGGTAATGACCAGGTTGGGCGTCCCCCACAGCACCGAGTCGGGCGGCAGCGGCTCGGGTTCGAACACGTCGAGCACCGCGCCGGCGAGGCGGCCGTCGGCCAGCCGTGCGGCGAGCGCGTCGTAGTCGACGACCGCCGCGCGACCCATGTTGACGAGGCCGGCGGTGGGCTTGAGCAGGTCGAGCTCGCGCGCGCCGATCAGCCCGCGCGATGCTTCGGTGAGCGGCGTCGTGGCGATGACGAAATCGGCGCGCGGCAACACCTCGGCGAGGCGGTCGGGCGTGACCATCTCGTCGACTTGCGGGTGCGGCTCGCCGCTCGCACGCACGCCGAGCACGCGGAGGCCGAGCCGCTTCGCCGCTTCGGCCGCGGCGCCGCCCATGTGGCCGACGCCGACCACGAGCGCCGTCTTGCCGCGGACCGCGGTGCTGAAAGCCTCGTCCCAGCGCCGTTCGTTCTTGGCCGTGGCGAGCGCGGGAATGCGGTTGTTGAGCATGAGGATCGCCATGGTCACGTACTCGCGCGCCTTCTCGGCGTGCGCGCCGCTGTTGTTGGTCATCGGCACGCCCGGCGGCAGCCAGTCGAGCGGAAACAGCCTCTCGGCCCCGGCGCCGGTCTGGAACACGAAGCGCAGGCGCGGCGCGGTCTCGGCGAGAGCATAGAGCCGTGGCCGCCAGTCCGCGGGCACCGGAACCGGGAGCACGAGCACGTCGGTCGTCGCGATCTCGTCGTCGAAGCTTTCGAGATCGAATCCGATGCTCGCTTCGATGCCGTCGGCGATATCGCCGTGGCGGCCGAGCGCGTCGTCGAAGCGCTCGCACGTGACGTGGTAGACGATCGACTGCTCGCGCCGGTTCTCGACGTGGACGTGAAGCGGTCTCGCTTTCCCGGACATGCCGCGCCATGGCCTCCCGTTTATTATTGCGTCCTCACCCTGTCGGCTGCGCCAGCGGGGCGCAACCGAAATATCGCGACGGATCGCCGCAGACGCGCGGCTAAACGTCGATCTCGGTCCACGTCGGCTGGTGGTCCGAGCCCCGCGCCTCGCCGTCGATCCACGCCCTGCGCACCCGCGGCACGAGCCCCGGCGTGACGAAGCAGTAGTCGAAGCGCATGTCGCCGATGATGCCTTGGGCGGGATAGGTGACGCCGCCCGCCACGTCGTTCCCCGCCGCCACCCAGGCGTCGGCGAAGCGGTCGAGCTGCACGACATAGCCGTGGAGCGGATCGGCGTCGCCGACGATGGCGTCGTATTCGGGCCCGCCCGGCTCGGCATTGAAGTCGCCCATCCACACCGCCTCGCCCGGCATCGGCGGCGGCGGCTCGTCGCAGGTCCACGCCGCGTCGCAGGCGTCGGCAACGCCGGTCCAGGTGCCGCCCATCAGTGGCGCGCACGCGTGGATGCCGTGCAGGTGCGCGATCTGCGCTAACCGCTCGCGGCCCGATACCGAGCTCAGGTGCAGCGAGTAGACGCGGATCGGGCCGGCGCCGGTCTCGATCACGCCCTCGAGCGCGCCCATGTCCATGTTGAACTCGCTCGCGGTGCCGAGCTTGGGCAGCGGATGCAGCCGCGACCACAGGACCGGCGTCTTGGCTAGCAGCATGGTGCCGAACTGGCGCCTGCGGTTGGTGATCGCGCCGTTGCCGCCGCGGACGCTCGCGTCGATGTCGAAGGCGGGGCCGTAGACCCAGTAGTAGCCGGGTAGCAGCGCGCCGAGTTCGGCCGGCTGGTCGGCCATGCCGCTGCGCGGCCAGTGGCGCTCGACCTCCTGCAGGGCGATCACATCGGCGCCGTCGACCGCGCCGGCGATGCGCCCGAGATCGAAGCGCCCGTCCTTCCCCTTGGCGTACTGGATGTTGTAGGTGACGAGCTTCATGGTCACTTGCCTCTCTCGTGACACTTACGTCCGAGATGCTATGTAGCGTCGCCCATGCCGAATTACACGGGACAATTTTGCCCCCGTGCGGACGCTGGCGGGGCGGGGTGGATGCGGCTATGCTCTGGCGCTCCTGCAGGGAGGCGGAAATGGCCCGGAAGATTGCACTGGTCACGGGGTTCGAGCCCTACGGCGGGCGCGGCTCAAACCCCTCGGGCGAGGTCGCCCGCCGCCTCGACGGCAGCGAGATCGACGGCGTCGCCGTCGTCGGCCGCACGTTCCCGGTATCGTTCCGGGTGCTCGCGCAGGCCATCGAGCAGGCGCTCGCCGAGCTCGACCCGGTGGCGGTCATCGGCGTCGGCCTGTGGCCCGGCGAGGCGACGATCCGCATCGAGCGCGTCGCCATCAACGTCGCCGACTTCGAGATTCCCGACAACGACGGCGAACTCCTCGTCGACCAGCCGCTCGAGCAGACGCCGGCGACGGCGCGCATGGCGACGCTGCCCTTGCGCGACATCGAGCGCGCGCTGCTCGCTGCCGGCATTCCGGCGCTGATCTCGAGCTCCGCCGGTACGTTCCTGTGCAACGCGACGATGTTCACCTCGCTGGGCGGCCTCGAGAAGAACGGCAGGGAGGGCGTTCCCTGCGGCTTCATCCACGTCCCCTACGCGCCCGAGCAGGTCGCGGGCATGATCTCCGAGACGCGGGAAGAGCGCAGCCTGGAGCTGCACCAGCGCGCCGACTTCGCGTCGATGGGCGTCGACGTCATGGTCGAGGCGGTGCGCGTCGCGCTCTCCGTGACGCTCGCGGGGCGGCCTGCGGCCGCGCACTGAGCCATGGCGGAGGTGATCCTCGCGCTCGAGGCGGTCGACAAGCGCTTCGATCACACCCGCGCCGCCGACCAGCTCACGCTCGAGGTCTTCCGCGGCGAGTTCTTCACCTTCCTCGGACCCTCGGGTTCGGGCAAGTCGACGATCCTGCGCATCATCGCCGGGCTCGAGCGCCCCGACGCGGGGCGCGTGCTCATCGAGGGCCGCGACGTCGCCGGCGTGCCGCCGTGGCGGCGCAACCTGGGCATGGTCTTCCAGCAGTACGCCGTGTTCCCGCATATGAACGTCGCCGAGAACGTGAGCTACGGCCTGCGCGTGCGCAAGGCGCCGGCGGCCGAGGTGCGCGACAGGGTCGAGGGCCTGCTCGCGCTCGTCGGCCTCACCGGCATGGCGGACAAGAACGTGACGCTGCTCTCGGGCGGCGAGCAGCAGCGCGTGGCGCTGGCGCGGGCACTCGCGCTCGAGCCGGCGCTGCTGCTCCTCGACGAGCCGCTCGCCGCGCTCGACGAGAAGATTCGCCGCGACATGCAGGGCGAGCTCAAGCACATCCAGCGCGAGACCGGCACCACCTTCCTCTACGTCACCCACGACCAGGAAGAGGCGCTGACCATGTCGGACCGCATCGCCGTGATGAACCGTGGCCGCTCGGTGCAGTGCGACGAGCCGGAGGCGCTGTTCCGCCGCCCGCACACGCGCTTCGTCGCCGGCTTCTTCCGCGGCTGCAACGTGCTCGACGCAGACCTTCTGGGCGTCGAGGCGGGCCAAGCGCGGCTCGCTTTCGGCGGCGCGACCGTCCTCGCCCCCGTCGACGGCGCCCGGACCCATGACCGCGCCCACGTCGGCATCGCCATCCGCGCCGAGAACCTGCGCCTCGGCGCGCACGCCGCGGCGTGCGCGGTGCGCATGGACGCGGTGCTGCACGAGGTCGTCTACCGCGGCACCAACGTCGATCACCTGATCGAGCTCGGCGACGGCCAGCGCCTCACCGCCACCTCGACCCGGCGCGAGGTCGCCGAAGGCGCGGCCACGGTGGCAGTGGGCTTTCAGGCCGACGACGTCGTCGTGCTCGACGACTGAGCCGGCGCCCCCCGCCTCGCGGTGCGCCCGCGGCGGAGCGCGTAGACGAGGAGCACGAGGACCAGCGCCAGCGTCAGCGCGATGAGGATGCTCATCACCGCGTAGAGCGCCGGCGACAGGCCGATCTGCAGATAGCTCGACCAGATGTAGGTCTGCACCGTGTTCCACGGCCCCTGGACGAGCGCCGTGCGCACGGTCTCGTTGAACGACAGGATCATCGAGAAGATCGCCGCCCCGAGCACGCCGGGCCCGATCAGCGGCAGCTCTATGTCGAGAAAGGCGCGCAGACGTCCCGCGCCGTGCACGTAGGCGGCCTCGAGGTAGACCGGGTCGAAGGTCGCCATCACCGTGAGGATGATGAGGAAGGCGAAGGGCAGCGCCCACATCACGTGGACGACGGCGATGGTCCAGAGCGACGGCAACACGCCGAGCTGCTGGAAGAAGAAGGCGGTGGCGAGGCCCATGCTGATGCCGGGGATGAACAGTGGCAGCAGCACCAGCAGGAGGATCGCCCGCGGCACGCGCAACTCGCGCACCGCCATCGCCGCCAGAAGCGCCAACGGCGGCGTGATCAGCGCGGTCAGCGCGGCGACCACGAGCGAGGTGCGGATCGACTTGACGAGGATCACGCTCTTGCCGAGGCCCGCGTACCACTCGAAGGTGAACGCGCCGACGCCCTTCTCGGTGAACGAGAAGACGAACGGCGGCGCCAGCGGCGCGTAGAGGAACAGCAGCACCAGCCCGACATAGGCCCAGCACAGGGCGACGCCGATGCGGCGCGGCAGCATCGTCAGTACCTCCAATACACGATCTTGCCGAGGAACGAGCGGATGTCGAAGGCCGCGTACCAGGCGATGAGGAACACGAGCATCAGCGCAACGACGACGCTCGACATGGCGGCGGCGAGCGGATAGTTGAGCACGTCCAAGGCGCTGGTGATCGTGTTGCCCATGAGCTGGTAGCCGACGCCGCCGAGGATGATGGGCACCGCGCTCTCGCCGAACGAGCCGGCGAAGCCGAAGATCGCCGCCGCGAACACCCCCGGCATCGACAACGGCAGCGTGATGCGCAGGAAGGTGACGCGCGGGTCGGCGCCGAGCAGCCAGCTCGCCTCGACGAGGCGGCGGTCGATGCCGGCGAGCGCCAGCCACAGCGGGTAGATCATGAACGGCATGTACGAAGCGATGAGGCCGGTGAACACCGCGAAGTCGCTGAACAACAGCCAGTCGACGGCGCGGTCGACGAGCCCGATGGCGATCAGCGCCTGGTTGACCGGGCCCGAGCGGCTGAGAAGGTAAGCCAGCGCGAAGTTGCGGATCACGTAGTTGACGAGGAACGGCACGGTGAACAGGAGCAGCACCGCGCGTGCCACCTCGGGCCGCACGCGCATCGCCAGGAAATAGGCGATGGGATAGGCGATGACGAGGCTCACGGCCGTCACCGCGGCGGCAACGACGAAACCGCGCTCGAGGACGAACACGCGCACGCCGGCGAAGAACGCGGCGTAGTGCTCGAGGGTGAAACCCGGGCGCACGGTGAACCCGTCGCGCTCCCAGACGCTCCAGAGGAAGGTGACCGCGAGCGGGCCGAGCAGGAAGACGACGACGAACAGAATCGGCGTCGCCAACAAAGCGTAACGCAGCAGGGCCGAAGGCGAAGGCACGCCAGTCGCGTCTCAGGGCGAAGCGGGAAGAGTGCAGCTCACGCGTTGATCCCCCTCACCCTGCCCTCTCTCCCCTGGTCCCAAGGGGGAGAGGGAGGGACCCGCGCAGCGGGAGGGTAAGGCGGATGCATTCCAACAGTAGCTATGAACCGGTCACAGCTTAGGCGGCCTTGAACCGCGCCCACTCGGATTCGTACTCGCGAATGTGCGTCGGCCAGCGGTTCTGCCAGGTGCCGCCGAGCTCGAACTTGCTCTTCACGTTGGCGTCGATGTCGGCGATCTTCTTGGCGTCCTCGGCCGAGAACTCGTTCGGGTTGGCCGCGGCGTAGGCCACCGAATCGGGGCTCGTCATGTAGCCGCGCGTGAGCGTGATCTGGGCGCCGTACCACGGCCCGAGCAGGAAGTTTAGCAAGTCGTAGGCCGCCTGCGTGTGCTCGGGCGCGCGGTCGGGATTCTTGACGATATACGCCGCCATCGTCCACAGGAGGAAGCCTTCCTTGGGCCGCGCGTAGGCCGCGTTGGTGCCTTGCGAGCGGGCGACGAAGACCATCGGCTCCCACGCGTCCATGACGTGGACCTCGTTGCTCGTCAGCAGGTTCACCGCCTGCTCGAAGCCGGTCCAGATGACGCGGAACTGGCCCTCGCGCTTCTTCTCGATGAGGAAGTCGATGACCGTGCGCAGCTCGTCGGGGGTCATGTCGGCGGGATCCTTGATCGACGCCATGCCGCTCTTCTTGAGATAGAGCGCGGTCTTCTGACCCGTCGTGGTGAAGTTGTCCTCGAGCGCGACGAAGCCCCTGAACCTGGGGTCGAACAAGGCGCCATAGCTGTCGAGCGGCCCGGTGATGTCGGGCAGATAGGCGAAGGAATCGCCCTGCAGGATCGTCGGCACGCCGTAGACGCGGTTCTTGTAGCCGATGAAGTCGAAGCCCGGCGTTCCCGGCGCGAGGTACTGCTGAATATACGTGTTCTTCGCCCAGTTCGGCATGCGCCCGGTGTCGATGGGGTCGATGAGGTCGACCTCGACGAGCGGCTTCTGCATGCCGCCGACGATGTTGACGACGTCGTAGATCTGCCGCCCGCCGCCGGCGATGAGGACGTTGAGGATCGCCGACGGCGCGTTGCCGATGGCGACGAGGTTGACGTCCCAGCCGGTGGCGTCGGTGAACTTCGACCAGTCGCCCGGGTCGCCGACGCCGATGTCGGCGAAGTTGACCGTGCCCTTCGACGCCGCCAGCGCGCGCGAGAACGGCGACGCGGCGAACGCCGCGCCGAGCCCGCCGAGCGCCGATGTCTGCAGGAAGCGCCTGCGGTCGAAACCTCTCGTCAATCGTGTCATGACGGCTTTCCTCCCGATGGATTGAATTTTTCGTTTCGCGTGGCAGGATTTACCCGCACCGCGCATGGTCGCGGTGTAAGGGGCGCTTGTCAATGCGGCGCGCGCTTTGCGGCTGCCGTCCGCGAAGGGTTCGTGGTACCGTTCCGGCCGTTCGTTTCGCCGGCAGGGAGCCGACGGCGCCATGGAACCGCTCAAGATCATCCGCAACGGCGAAAGGGTCGCGCCGACGTTCTCGCGGGCCGAGATGGAGCGCCGCCTCGGCGCGCTTCGTGCGCATATGGCCGAGGCCGAAATCGACAGCGCGCTCTTCACCTCGTACCACAACGTCAACTACTTCGGCGATTTCCTCTACTGCTCGTTCGGCCGGCCCTACGGCCTGGTCGTGACCCAGGACGCATCGACCTCGATCTCGGCCAACATCGACGCCGGCCAGCCGTGGCGGCGCACGTTCGGCGACAACCTCGTCTACACGGACTGGCAACGCGACAACTACTTCCGCGCGGTGCAGAAGCTGATCGCCGCCGGCGGCCGCGTCGGCGTCGAGTTCGACCACCTCAACATCGAGAACCATCGCAAGCTACGGGACGCCCTGCCGGGCAGCGAGTTGGTGGACATCTCCGCGGCGTGCATGCGCCAGCGCACGGTCAAATCCGACGAGGAAATCGCGCTCATACGCAACGGCGCGCGCATCGCCGACATCGGCGGTGCGGCCTGCGTCGAGGCAATCGCCGAGGGCGTGCCCGAGCACGAGGTGGCGCTCGCCGCGACCGCCGCCATGGTGCGCGAGATCGCCACCACCTACCCGCACGCCGAGCTGATGGACAGCTGGACCTGGTTCCAGTCGGGCATCAACACCGACGGCGCGCACAACCCGGTGACGTCGCGGAGGATCGCGCGCGGCGATATCCTCAGTCTCAACTGCTTCCCCATGATCGCCGGCTACTACACCGCGCTCGAACGCACGCTGTTTTGCGGGTCGGCGTCCGACAGGCACCTCGAGCTGTGGGAGATCAACTGCCGGATCCATCGCCGCGGCATCGAGCTGATCGGTCCCGGCGCGCGCTGTTGCGACATCGCCGCCGAGCTCAACGAGATCTACGAGGAACACGGCCTCCTGGAGAACCGCACCTTCGGCTACGGCCACTCGTTCGGCGTGCTGTGCCACTACTACGGCCGCGAGGCGGGGCTCGAACTGCGCGAGGACATCGAGACCGTGCTCGAGCCGGGCATGGTGGTGTCGATGGAGCCGATGATCATGATTCCGGAGGGCGAGCCGGGCGCCGGCGGCTACCGCGAGCACGACATCCTGGTGGTGACCGGGGACGGCGCCGACGACATCACCGGATTCCCCTTCGGCCCCGAGCACAACATCGTCCGCAACTGAGGCGATCGCGGCGGCGCGCATGGCGGGCAAAGCCGGAGCGTACTGGTTCCGATGGGAATTCCCGTACGGTCGGCGCGCCGCGCCTCGCCGCGACGCGTCTCCGGGGTCACGATCATGTCATGGCGTCGTGACTTGATCGCATCGGGTCGGCGCCAAATATCATCGGCAGTGCTCGGGCGACGTGCGTGGCGATGGTTTGTGCAGCATCCTCCCGCCGCCTCGACTTACGCGACCGTGGGAGAACGAAGGAGAACAACATGAACGCGTTGGGCCACCCCTCCTGGCAACCCCGTGCCGGCGGCGCCCTCGCCCTCGCGCTGGGCGCCGCGCTGGCGTTCGGCCCGCTCGAGGCGACGGCGCAGCAGGCGACGGTGATCGAGCTTACGCAGACCCCCTGCCAGTTCCTCGAATCCGAGAACGGCGTCGACCACAGTTTCACGACGACCAGGAAGGCGGATTGCGACGCGATCAACGCCGAGACCGGCATGGCGCGCCTCGCCAAGGCCGGGGTGCTGGAGCTCGCGCCGGGCAAGTACGTGTTCCGAGTGACCAACAGGAACG
>JAZFVR010000107.1:0-10601 GCA_036447835.1 Alphaproteobacteria bacterium
GCGCGCGGGTGCGCGGCCCGATCCCGCTGCCCACCCGGATCGAGCGCTTCACCGTGCTGCGCTCGCCGCATATCGACAAGAAGTCGCGCGAGCAGTTCGAGATCCGCACCCACAAGCGGCTGCTCGACATCATCGACCCGACGCCGCAGACCGTTGACGCGTTGATGAAGCTCGACCTCGCGGCGGGCGTCGACGTCGAGATCAAGCTCTAGGAACGCCGCCATGCGAACCGGCATCATCGCGCAGAAGCTGGGCATGACCCGGATGTTCGCCGACGACGGGACGCATCTGCCCGTCACGGTGCTCAAGGTCGACGGCTGCCAGGTGCTCGCCACCCGCACCGCAGAGCGCGACGGCTACACCGCGGTGCAGCTGGGCGTCGGCAAAGCCAAGGTCAAGAACGTCACCAAGCCCATGCGCGGCCATTTCGCCAAGGCCCGCGTCGAGCCCAGGCGCAAGGTCGCCGAGTTCCGCGTCTCGGCCGACGCCGTGCTCGACGTCGGCGCGACGCTCTCGGTCGATCACTTCGTCTCGGGCCAATTCGTCGACGTCGTCGGCACGTCGATCGGCAAGGGCTTCGCGGGCGTCATGAAGCGCCACAACTTCAGCGGTCAGCGGGCGAGCCACGGTGTTTCTCTCGCGCACCGCAAGGCCGGCTCGACCGGCCAGTCCCAGGATCCCGGCAGGGTGTTCAAGGGCATGAAGATGGCCGGCCACATGGGCGACCGCCGGATCACGGTGCAGAACCTCGTGATCGTCGACGTCGACAGCGAACGCGGCCTGATCCTGGTCAGGGGCGCGGTGCCTGGCGCCAAGGGCGGCTACGTTCTCGTATCCGACGCCAAGAAGAAGCCACTGCCCGACGGCGCGCCGTTCCCCGCCGGAATCGTCGGGGCCGCGCCCGGACCCGACGCGGGCGACGCGCCGCCGGCCGCCGAGGCGGACGAGGCCGCCGGCGGCGAGGCCGGGGAGTGAGCGAGATGAAGTGCGACGTCACCACTCTCGACAACAAGAGCGCCGGCACCATCGATCTCGACGAGGGGGTGTTCGGGCTGCCGCCGCGCGACGACATCGTCCAGCGGACGATCACCTGGCAGCTCGCCAAGCGCCGCGCCGGCACCCACAAGACCAAGAAGGTCGGCGACGTGTCGGGCTCGACCCACAAGATCTACCGCCAGAAGGGCACCGGCCGCGCGCGCCACAGCACGCGCAAGGCGCCGCAGTTCCGCGGCGGCGCGGTGAGCTTCGGCCCGGTGGTGCGCAGCCACGCCATCGGCCTGCCGAAGAAGGTGCGCAAGCTCGCGCTCAAGACGGCGCTGTCGAGCAAGCACGCCGAGGGCAGGCTCAGGGTGATCGAGGCGGCGAGCCTCAAGTCGCACAAGACCAAGACCTTGGCCGCGATTCTGGGCAAGCTCGACTGGTCGCGGGTCCTGTTGATCGACGGGCCCGAGGTCGACGTCAACTTCGCCCGCGCCGCGTCCAATCTCATCGGCGTCGACGTGCTGCCGCAGCAGGGCGCCAACGTCTACGACATCGTTCGCTGTGACACGCTGGTGCTGACGCGCGCCGCAGTCGAGCACCTCGAGGCACGGCTGAAATGAATCGCGAGCGCAGTTACGACATCGTCCTCGCGCCTGTGGTGACCGAGAAGTCGACCCAGGGCGCCGAGCACAACCAGGTGACGTTCCGCGTCGCCCGCGACGCCACCAAGCCGCAGATCAAGGCGGCTGTCGAGGACCTGTTCGGCGTCAAGGTGAAGGGGGTGAACACCATCAGGATGCGCGGCAAGGTCAAGCGCTTCCGTGGCCGCAAGGGCAGGCGCGCATCGTATAAGAAGGCGATCGTCACCCTCGTCGAGGGTCAGTCGATCGACATCACGACGGGAATCTGAGCGATGGCTCTGAAGACATACAAGCCGGTCACGCCGTCGCAGCGCTCGCTGGTGCTGGTCGACCGCTCGGGCCTGTGGAAGGGCAAGCCCGTCAAGGCGCTGACCGAGGGTCTGAACAAGACCGGCGGACGCAACAACACCGGGCGCACCACCGTCTGGTCGCGCGGCGGCGGCCATAAGCGGCGCTATCGCGTGATCGACTTCAAGCGCGCCAAGTTTGGCGTCGCGGCCAAGGTCGAGCGCCTCGAGTACGACCCCAACCGCTCGGCGTTCATCGCGCTGGTTCGCTACGACGACGGCGAGCTCGCCTACATCCTGGCGCCGCAGCGGCTCAAGGCGGGCGACACGGTGATCTCCGACGAGCGCGTCGACGTCGTTCCCGGCAACGCCATGCCGATGAAGAACATTCCCGTCGGCACCATCATCCACAACGTGGAGATGAAGCCGGGCAAGGGCGGCCAGATCGCCCGCGCCGCCGGCGCCTACGTGCAGCTCGTGGGCAAGGACGCCGGCTATGCGCTTTTGCGCCTGTCGTCGGGCGAGCAGCGCATGGTCCGCGCCGAGTGCATGGCGACCATCGGCGCGGTGTCGAACCCCGACCATCAGAACATCACCCTCGGCAAGGCCGGACGCAAGCGCTGGATGGGTCGGCGGCCGGTGGTGCGCGGCGTCGCCATGAACCCGGTCGACCACCCGCACGGCGGCGGCGAGGGCCGCAGTTCGGGCGGCCGCCATCCGGTGACGCCTTGGGGCAAGCCGACCAAGGGCAAGCGCACGCGATCGAACAAGAGGACCGATGCGCTCATCATCCGGCGGCGGAAGCGCAAGAGGTAGGAGAGATCTGACGTGGCACGTTCTGTTTGGAAGGGACCGTTCGTCGACGGCTATCTGCTGAGAAAGGCGGAGCGGGCGCGCGAGAGCGGGCGCAAGGAGGTGATCCGGACGTGGTCGCGACGCTCGACGATCCTGCCGCAGTTCGTCGGCCTCACCTTCGGCGTCCACAACGGGCGCAAGTTCATCCCCGTGCTGGTGACCGAGAACATGGTCGGCCACAAGATGGGTGAGTTCGCGCCGACCCGCACGTTCCATGGCCACGCCGCCGACAAGAAGGCGAGGAGGGTCTGAAACGATGGGAAAGCAAGCGGCCAAACGGCGGCTCGCCGACAACGAGGCCAAGGCGGAGGCGCGCATGCTGCGCATCAGCCCGCAGAAGCTCAACCTCATCGCCGGCAGCATCCGCGGGCTCGCGGTCGAGGACGCGCTCAACCGCCTGGCGTTCTCGAAACGGCGCATCGCCGAGGACGTGCGCAAGGCGGTGCAGTCGGCTGTCGCCAACGCCGAGAACAACCACGACCTCGACGTCGACCAGCTCTACGTTGCCGAGGCGAGCGTCGGCAAGGCGCTGGTGATGAAGCGTTGGCGTCCGCGCGCACGCGGGCGCATGGCGCGCATTCACAAGCCGTACAGCAATATCACTATCGTCGTGCGCGAACGCGAGGAGCAGGTGTAATGGGCCAAAAGGTCAACCCCATCGGACTGCGTCTGGGCATAAACCGCACCTGGGATTCGCGCTGGTACGCGGACCGCGATTATGCGCGCCTGCTTCACGAGGACATCAAGCTGCGCGAGTACCTCAAGAAGCGCCTGTCGCAGGCCGGGGTCAGCCGCATCGTCATCGAGCGTCCGGCGAAGAAGGCGCGCATCACCATCCACACGGCGCGTCCCGGCGTGGTCATCGGCAAGAAGGGCGCCGACATCGAACGCCTCCGGACCGAACTCGCGAAGATGACCGAGTCCGACGTGCACCTCAATATCGTCGAGATCCGCAAGCCCGAGATCGACGCGCGGCTCGTGTCCGAGAACATCGCCCAGCAGCTCGAGCGCCGCATCGGCTTCCGCCGTGCCATGAAACGCGCGGTGCAGTCGGCCATGCGCCTCGGCGCCCAGGGCATCCGCATCACCTGCGCCGGACGCCTCGGGGGCGCCGAGATCGCACGCACCGAGTGGTATCGCGAAGGTCGTGTGCCGCTGCACACCCTGCGCGCCGATGTCGACTACGGCGTCACCACCGCGATCACCACTTACGGAACCTGCGGCGTCAAGGTATGGGTGTTCAAGGGCGAGATCATGGCGCATGACCCCATGGCCCAGGACAAGCGCGCCTTGGAACAGCAGACGGGCCACCGCGGCTAGCCCGGGCTCGCGAGGACTGGAAACGACATGCTGAGCCCCAAGCGCACCAAGTACCGCAAGGCCCACAAGGGCCGCATCCACGGCCTTGCCAAGGGCGGGACGACGCTCAATTTCGGCGCCTACGGCCTCAAGGCGACCGCTGCCGGGCGCGTGACCGCGCGCCAGATCGAGGCCGCGCGCCGGGCCATCACCCGTCACCTCAAGCGCGCCGGGCGCATCTGGATCCGCGTCTTCCCCGACGTGCCGGTGAGCACCAAGCCGACCGAGGTGCGCATGGGCAAGGGCAAGGGCGCGCCCGAATATTGGATGTGCCGGGTCAAGCCGGGGCGCATCCTGTTCGAGGTCGACGGCGTGTCGCCGGCGCTCGCCAAATCGGCGTTCGCGCGCGGCGCCGCCAAGCTGCCCATGGCGACGCGCATCGTCGTCCGCGCAGAGGAGTCGTGAAGGTGAAGGCCGAAGACGTGCGGGCGAAGAGCGCCGATGAACTGAAGGACCAGCTCGTCGATCTCAAGAAGGAGGCGTTCAACCTGCGTTTCCAGAAGGCGACCGGGCAACTCGAGAACACGTCGCGCGTGCGCCAGGTGCGCCGCGACATCGCGCGCGTCAAGACGATCCTGCGGGAACGGTCCCGCGCCGCTTCGTAGGGAACCAGCGATGCCGAGACGAATCCTTCAGGGAACCGTGGTAAGCGCCGCCGGCGACAAGACCGTCGTCGTGCGCGTCGAGCGCCGGCTCATGCACCCGATGTACAAGAAGTTCATCCGCCGCTCGAAGAAGTATGCGGCGCATGACGAAGGCAACCGCTGCAAGCCGGGCGACGTGGTGCGCATCCGCGAATCGCGCCCGTATTCGAAGCGCAAGTCGTGGGAAGTGATTTTCGATGCCGCGTGACCGCGCGCGAGTCGTGAGGAAGGGTTAGAGCCATGATCCAGATGCAAACCAACCTGGACGTCGCCGACAACTCGGGCGCGCGCCGGGTGCAGTGCATCAAGGTCCTCGGCGGCTCGAATCGCATGACGGCTTCGGTGGGCGACGTCATCGTCGTCTCGGTCAAGGACGCGATTCCGCGCGGCAAGGTCAAGAAGGGCGACATCCACCGCGCGGTGATCGTGCGCACGGCGAAGGAGATCCGCCGCACCGACGGAACCGCCATCCGCTTCGACCGCAACGCCGCGGTGCTGATCACGCGCCAGGGCGAGCC
The DNA here is from genome assembly GCA_036447835.1 of Alphaproteobacteria bacterium. Taxonomy (GTDB): domain Bacteria; phylum Pseudomonadota; class Alphaproteobacteria; order JAAXGF01; family JAAXGF01; genus JAZFVR01. The sequence continues at coordinate 5,286 of JAZFVR010000107.1, forward strand.
CATCGGCACGCGCATCTTCGGCCCGGTCACGCGCGAGCTGCGCGCCAAGAAGTTCATGAAGATCATTTCCCTGGCGCCGGAGGTGCTGTGATGGCCCGCAAGACGCGCAAGACGCCGAAGCTCTCCAAGATGCGAATCAAGAAGGGCGACGAGGTGGCCGTCATCACTGGCCGGGACAAGGGAAAGAAAGGCAGCGTTCTCAAGGTGTTACGTAAGGAGGGTCGGGTGCTCGTCCAGGGCGTCAACATGGTCAAGCGGCACACGCGGCCGTCGGCCCAGGGCGCCGGCGGCATCATCGAGAAGGAGGCGCCGCTCCACGTCTCGAACGTCGCCATCGTCGACCCGAAAACGAACGAGCCGACGCGCGTCGGCTACCGCTTCCTCGATGACGGCCGCAAGGTGCGTTTCGCCAAGCGCTCCGGCGAGATCATCGATGTTTGAAGCGCGTTGAAGGCGAGAGGGAACCGGTCATGAGCGCCCGACTGCGAGAGCATTACGAACAGGTGCTGCGGCCCGAGCTGCGGTCGCGGTTCGGTTACGCGAACCCGACGCAGGTGCCGCGGCTCGACAAGATCGTCGTCAACATGGGCGTCGGCGAGGCGACCGCCGACAGCAAGGTGATCAACGCGGCGGTGAAGGATCTCACGGCGATCACCGGGCAGAAGCCGATCGTGATCCGCGCCAAGAAGTCGGTTGCTTCGTTCAAGCTGCGCAAGGGCATGCCGATCGGCTGCAAGGTGACGCTTCGGCGCGAGCGCATGTACGAGTTTCTCGACCGGCTGGTGACGATTGCCCTGCCGCGCGTGCGCGACTTTCGCGGCGTTTCCAAAAAGAGCTTCGACGGTCGCGGCAACTTCGCGCTTGGCCTAAAGGAGCAGATCGTGTTTCCGGAGATCGAATACGACAAGGTCGACAAGGTCCGCGGCATGGACATCGTCATCGGGACGACGGCGAAGACCGACGACGAGGCGCGCGCGCTTCTCGCCGGCTTCCAGGTACCTTTCGAGAGTTGAACGAAGGCCGAGCGCGACAACGGGGTTTCGTATATGGCGAAGAAGAGCGCGATTGAAAAGAACCGGCGACGCGAGCGGCTGGTGAGGAAATATGCCGCGTCGCGAGACCGCTTGAAGGCGATTGCGAAAGACGAATCGCGGCCGCAGGAGGAGCGATTTGCCGCAAGGCTCAAGCTTGCCGAGCTGCCGCGCAACTCCTCCAAGGTGCGCTTGCGCAACCGCTGCGGGCTTACCGGGCGGCCGCGCGGCTTTTACCGGAAGTTCGGAATTTCACGCATCGCGCTGCGCATGCTCGCGTCCTCGGGGCAGGTCCCGGGCGTGGTGAAGTCGAGCTGGTAAGGGAGATCGGGCTATGTTGATAGGAGATCCCGTGGGAGACCTGCTGACACGCATTCGCAACGGGCAGCAGGCACGGCTGTCGTCGGTGATCTCGCCGGCGTCGAAGCTGCGCGCGCGCGTTCTTGACGTGCTCAAGCGCGAGGGCTACATCCGTGGCTATTCCCAGCGTGAACTCGGCCGGGGCAAGAGCGAGCTGACGATCGAGCTCAAGTACCAGGAGGGCGAGCCGGTGATCCGGCGCATCGCCCGCGTCTCGAAGCCGGGCCGCCGTGTCTATTCGTCGGTCAGGGAGCTGCCGCGGGTCTACAACGGGCTCGGCATCTCGATCCTGTCGACGCCACGCGGGGTGATGTCCGATACCGAGGCGCGCGCCGCCAACGTCGGCGGTGAGATCCTGTGTACCGTATTCTAGGGAGTATGTGATGTCTCGCGTCGGCAAACATCCGGTTGCGATCCCCGGCGGCGTCGAGGTCGCGCTTGCCGGCCAGTTGGTGACGGTCAAGGGCGCGCTCGGCGAGCTCTCGGCGACGCTGCCGCCCGAGGTCGAGGTGACGATCGAGGATGGCGACGTCTGGGTGCGGCCGCGCAGCGAGAGCACCCGGGCGCGCGCCATGTGGGGAACCTCGCGCAGCATGGTCAACAACATGGTCACCGGGGTCTCCGAGGGCTTCAGGATCGACCTCGAGATCAACGGCGTCGGCTACCGGGCGTCGACCGACGGCAAGGAGCTGACGCTGCAGCTCGGCTACAGCCACGACATCCACTATCCGATTCCCGAGGGCATCGGGATCGCCTGCGAGCGGCCGACCAGGATCGCGGTTTCGGGCGCAGACCGCCAGCGTGTGGGCCAGGTGGCGGCCGAGATTCGCGCATACCGCAAGCCCGAGCCATACAAGGGCAAGGGCATCAAATACGCGGGTGAGCGCATCCGCCGCAAGGAAGGCAAGAAGAAGTAGGGTGCCGAAATGTTGACGTCGAGAAAACTGTTCGAGCGCCGCAGGGCGCGGGTGCGAAAGCATATCGCCAAGGTATCCGGCCACCGCCCTCGGCTGTCGGTGTTCCGCTCGAACAAACACGTTTACGCGCAGGTCATCGACGACGACCGCGGAGTCACCGTCGCCGCGGCGTCGTCGCTCGACAAGGCGCTCAAAGGCGAGCTCAAGGGCGGCGGCGACAAGGCGGCGGCGGCGCGTGTCGGCGCCCTGATCGCCGAGCGCGCAAAGGCCGCGAGCGTCACCGAGGTGGTGTTCGACCGTGGCGGATACATGTACCACGGCCGGGTCAAGGCTCTGGCCGAGGCGGCTCGCGAAGGCGGGCTGGCGTTCTAGAGGCAGGGGAAGATGGCACACATCAACAGCCGGTCCGCCGACGACGGCGAACTCGTAGACAAGCTGGTCAGCATCAACCGCGTGGCCAAGGTGGTGAAAGGCGGGCGGCGCTTCGGCTTCGCGGCGCTGGTCGTCGTCGGCGACACCAAAGGGCGCGTGGGCTTCGGCTCGGGCAAGGCGCGCGAGGTGCCCGAGGCGATCCGCAAGGCCACCGAGCACGCCAAGCGCAAGCTGATCCGCGTGCCGCTGCGCGAGGGCCGCACGCTGCATCACGACGTGATGGGCCGTTTCGGGGCCGGACGGGTCGTGCTGCGGGCGGCGTCGCCGGGCACCGGGATCATCGCCGGCGGGCCCATGCGCGCGGTGTTCGAGATGCTCGGCGTCCACGACGTGGTGACCAAGTCGATCGGCACCTCGAACCCGCACAACATGATCAGGGCCACGTTCGACGGGCTCGAGCAGCTGATGTCGCCACGCGCGGTCGCCGCCAAGCGCGGCAAGAAGGTGAGCGAGATCATCGGCCGTCGCGAGCAGAAGGCGGCGAAGGAACAGGCCGATGGCCAGCACTGAGAAGAGGCTCCGCGTCACCCAGATCGGCAGCCCGATCGGCCGCCGCAGGGACCAGCGCCAGACCTTGATCGGCCTCGGCCTCAACAAGATGCACCGCACGCGCGAACTCGAGGACACGCCCGCGGTTCGCGGCATGGTCGACAAGGTCTCGCATCTCGTCCGTGTCGAGGAAGTCGAGTAGGACGGGCACGGCAAGGAAACAGTTACGATGAGACTGAACGAACTTTCCGACAGACCCGGCGCCCGCAAGGTGGGCAAGCGCCTCGGGCGCGGCATCGGCTCGGGCAAGGGCAAGACCTCGGGCCGCGGCCACAAGGGCCAGAAGTCGCGCAGCGGCGTGGCGCTCAAAGGCTTCGAAGGCGGCCAGATGCCGCTCTACCGGCGCCTGCCCAAGCGCGGCTTCAAGAACCGCTTCCGGAAGTATTTCGAGGTGGTCAATCTCGACCGCCTGCAGGCCGCGATCGACGACAAGAAGATCAAGGCCGACAAGCCGGTCGACCGCGGGGCGCTGGTCGCCGCCGGCCTCGTCCGCCCCAACCGTAGCGGCGTCCGCCTGCTCGCCCGTGGCGAGATCAAGGCCAAGCTGACGATCGAGGTCGATGGCGCGTCGAAGGCGGCGGTTGCCGCCGTCGAGAAGGCGGGCGGAAGGGTCGTTCTGCCGCCGGCGCCGGCCGCCGAAACCCCGGCGTCCGAGTAAGAGGCACGAAGCATGGCGTCAGCCGCCGAACAGCTCGCCGCGAACATCAACTTCGCCGCCCTCAGCAAGGCGACGGAGCTCAAGAGGCGGCTGTGGTTCACGCTCTGCGCCCTGATAATCTACCGGCTCGGCACCTACATCCCGATCCCCGGCGTCGATCCGGCGATCCTCGAGGATGTATTCCGGCAGAACGCCGGCGGTATCCTCGGCATGTTCAACATGCTCGCCGGGGGCGCGCTCGGGCGGATGACGATCTTCGCCTTGAACATCATGCCGTACATCTCGGCGTCGATCATCATCCAGTTGCTGACCACGGTCTCGCCGAAGCTCGAACAGCTCAAGAAGGAAGGCGAAGCCGGCCGCAAGAAGATCAATCAGTATACGCGTTACGGCACCGTCCTCCTCGCGGCGCTTCAGGCCTACGGCATCTCCGTCGGGCTCGAGGGCATGACCGGCTCCCAGGGGAGCGCGGTGATCGACCCGGGCCTCTTCTTCCGCCTCACCACGGTGATCACGCTGGTCGGTGGCACGATCTTCCTGATGTGGCTCGGCGAGCAGATCACCGCGCGCGGCGTCGGCAACGGCATCTCGCTGATCATCTTCTCCGGCATCGTCGCCGAGCTGCCGCGCGCCATCGCCGGCACGCTCGAGCTCGGGCGCACCGGCGCGCTGTCGGCGTTCCTCATCATGTTCGTCATCGTCATGGTCGTCGCGGTCATCGGCTTCATCGTCTTCATGGAGCGGGCCCAGCGGCGCATCGTCGTGCAGTACCCGAAGCGCCAGGTGGGCCAGCGCATGTTCGGCGGCGAAAGCTCGCACCTGCCGCTCAAGATCAATACCGCGGGCGTGATTCCGCCGATCTTCGCCAGCTCGATCCTGCTGCTGCCGATCACCGTGGCCGGCTTCAACGCCGGACAGGGCCCCGAGTGGCTGGGCGCTATCTCCACCTACCTCGGCCGCGGCCAGCCGCTGTTCATGGCGCTCTATGCTGCCGGGATCATCTTCTTCTGCTTCTTCTATACGGCGATCGTCTTCAACCCCGCCGACACCGCCGACAACCTGAAAAAGCATGGCGGGTTCGTGCCCGGCATCCGGCCCGGCAAGAACACCGCCGAATACCTCGATTACGTGCTCACGCGGCTGACCCTGGTCGGCGCCGCCTATCTGACCGCGGTGTGCCTGCTGCCCGAGGTTTTGATCTCGCAGTTCGCGCTGCCGTTCTACTTCGGCGGCACCTCGCTCCTGATCGTCGTCACCGTGACCATGGACACCGTGGGCCAGATCCATTCGCACCTGCTCGCGCATCAATACGAGGGCCTGATCAAGAAGGCCAAGCTGCGGGGGAGGCGCTAGTGAACCTCATTCTGTT
>JAZFVR010000108.1:0-5772 GCA_036447835.1 Alphaproteobacteria bacterium
GCGATGATCAGCACGATGCGGTAGAGGCTCGCGTTCTCGGCCTCGCCGAGCGCCGCGAGGAACGGCAGCTTGGTGAGATCGACCGCGGCGAGGATGATCAGGAGCGGCAACAGCGGCAGCGCGATGACACCGTCGGTGACGCGCATCAGCACCGCGTCGGCGAGGCCGCCGTGGTAGCCGGCGACGAGGCCGACCGCGGTGCCGATCACCGCCGCGATCACCGCCGTCACCAGCGCGACGAACAGCGACACGCGCCCGCCGTACAGGAGCCGCACGAGCACGTCGCGCCCGAGCTCGTCGGCGCCCAAGGGGTGGCGGGCGCTCGGCCCCTCGAAGCGCGCCAGCAGGTCGACCTCGTTCGCATCGACCCCCAGCATCGCCTCGACCAGCGGCGCCGCCAGCGCGGCGAGGCACAGGACGACGAGCACCACGGCGCTCGCCACCGCCATGCGGTGACGCGTGAAGCGGCGCAGGGTGAGCACCGTCATCGAGCGCGGTCGGGCGAGGGCCGTCTCGCTCATGTGGCGCGCTCCCCGCGGTACGAGATGCGCGGGTCGAGCCACGCGTAGCAGACATCCGCCACGAGGTTCGAGACCAGCGTCAGCGCGGTGGCGAACAACAGGCTCACCAACGCCATGTTGTAGTCGTTGCCCATGATCGAGTCGTAGGTGAGCTTGCCCATGCCGAGGTACGAGAACATGGTCTCGGTGATCAGCGCGCCCGAGAACAGGCCGCCGAAGGATAGCGCGACGATCGTCACCACCGGCATGAGCGCGTTCCTGAGCGCGTGCTTGAGCACCACGCGGCGCTCCGAAAGCCCCTTGGCGCGCGCCGTGCGGATGTAGTCGTGGCGCATCGTCTCCATCATCGCCGCGCGCATGTAGCGGGTGAAACCGCCGGCGCTCGCCGCGCTCAGGGTGTGCACCGGCAGCACCAGGTATTTGGCGCGGTCGAGCACGCTGTCGACGCCGATGGTGCTGATGCCGCCGGCGGGCAGCACGCCCCACTGCACCGCGAACAGATAGATCAGCATCAGCGCGAACCAGAACACCGGCACCGAGATGCCGGCGAGCGCCGCGAAGTTGACCGCGTAGTCGCGCACGCCGTAAGGCCGGAGCGCCGAGTAAATGCCCACGGGAAGGGCGATCGCCAGCGAGACGACGAAGCTCAGGCCCATGAGAATGAGCGTGTTGACGAGCCGCGGCCCCAGCACCTCGAGCACCGGCGCGTTGTGTACGCGCGAGTAGCCGAGATCGCCCGCGAGCGCCGCCGCGAGCCAGTTGCCGTAGCGCTCCCAGACCGGCTTGTCGAGGCCGTAGAGCGCCTTGAGCCGGGTGGCGTCGGCGGGCGTCAGGTTGGGGTCGGCCTGGACCATGATGTCGATGGGATCGCCCGGCATCAGCCCGATGAGGCCGTAGATGACGAAGCTCATGACGGCGAGCACGACGAGCGATTCGAGCAGCCGGCCGACGACGTAGCGCTTCACCGCTGGCTCCTCCGCCCATCGAACGACTCGGATGCCCTGTTTCCCCCTCTCCCCTGCCACCAGTGTAGGGGGGTCTTTGGAGCGGTCCGGCGTTTATTAGCCCTCCCCCTTGACGGGGGAGGATCGAAGGCGGATGTTCCCGCTTTCGATGGTGCGGGTGAAATTCGCATTAACGCCAGCACCTTACTGAGAGTCCTTGAAGTGGCATGCCGCGAGGTGGTCGTCGCCGCCGTCCGCGACGGGCTCGAGCCGCGGCAGTTCGCGACGGCAAACGTCGGCCGCCTGCGGGCAGCGCGGATTGAACGGGCAGCCCGGCGGCGGCTCGAGCGGGCTCGGCACCTCGCCGGCGAGGCTTTGCCCCGGCCGGCGCTTGCCCGTCCCGGGGCGCGGCACGGCGGCGAGCAGCGCTCGCGTGTAGGGGTGGCGGGGTCGCGTGAACAGATCGCGCGCGCGGGCGATCTCGGCGATGCGCCCGAGGTACATCACCGCGACACGGTCGGCCATATGGTTGACCACCGCGAGGTCGTGGGCGATGAACAGATAGGTGAGGCCGTGCGCCTCCTTGAGGTCCATCATCAGGTTGAGCACCTGGCTCTGCACCGAGACGTCGAGCGCCGACACCGGCTCGTCGGCGATCACCAGCCTGGGTCCGAGCGCGAGCGCGCGGGCGATGCCGATGCGCTGGCGCTGGCCGCCCGAGAACTCGTGCGGGTAACGGTCGGCGAGGGCCGGCGAAAGACCCACCGCCTCCATCAGCGCGTGGACGGTCCCGGCACGGCTCCGGCGGTCGCCCTCGCGGTGGATGCGCAAGGGCTCCGAGATGATCGCGCCGACCGTCATGCGCGGGTCGAGCGCCCCGTAAGGGTCCTGAAAGATCATCTGAACGTTGCGCCGTAAGCGTTTGAGTTCGCGCTTGTCCCTCCGTCCGATCTCTTGACCGTCGAAGAGCACCGTGCCGCTGCTCGGCGCATAGAGCAGCGCCAGCGTGCGCGCCAGCGTCGTCTTGCCCGAGCCCGATTCGCCGACCAGCGCGAAGGTCTCGCCCGCCTCGAGCGCGAAGCTCACCTCCTCGACCGCGTGAACGGTGCCGACGCGGCCGGCGAAGAGGCCTTCGCCCTTGACCTCGAAGCGTTTGCTGACCGCGCGCGCCTCGAGGAGCGGCGGCGCGTTCACGCGGCTGTCTCCTGGGCCACGAAGCAGGCGACCTCGCGCCCGTCGGCGATCGCCGCGAGCTCGGGCTCGGCCTCGGCGCAGCGCGCCACGGCGGACGGGCAGCGGTCGCGGAAGGCACAGCCCCGCGGCCTCGGGCCCGGCGCGGGAACGGCGCCGGGAATCGCCGGCAGCCGCCGCCGGCGCACATCGAGCCGCGGCACCGTTTCGAGCAGACCGCGGGTATAGGGGTGCGCCGGCGCCGCCATCAGCGCCGCCGCCGGCGCGCGCTCGACGATGCGGCCCGCATACATGACGACGACCTCGTCGGCGACCTCGGAGATGAGGCCGAGGTTGTGGCTGATGAACTGTACCGCCATGCCGACCTCGTCCTGTAGGCGCAGCAGCAGCTCGACGATCTGTGCCTGCACGGTGACGTCGAGCGCCGTCGTCGGCTCGTCGGCGATCAGCAGCGCCGGGCGGCAGGCGAGCGCCATGGCGATTATCACCCGCTGGCGCATGCCGCCCGAGAGCCGGTGCGGGTAGTCGGCGGCGCGGCGCTGGGGCGTCGGGATGCCGACCTGGGCGAGCAGGTCGACCGCTTGCGACCACGCCGCGCGCCGGCCCAGGCCGCGATGCACCACGAGCACCTCGGCGATCTGATCGCCGACGGTGTAGACGGGGTTGAGTGCGCTCATCGGCTCCTGGAAGATCATGGCGATACGATCGCCGCGAACCGCTCCCATCTCGGCTTCGCGGGCGTCGAGGAGATTGGCGCCTTGAAAGACGATTTGGCCGCCGACGATGCGCCCCGGCGGCGGAACCAGGCGCAGGAGCGCGAGCGCAGCGACGGTCTTGCCGCAGCCCGATTCGCCGACGACGCCGAGGGTGCGGCCGGCGGCCAGCGTGTAACTGATGCCGTCGACCACGCGCAGCGCGCCCGCGTCCGAAGGGAAGGCGACGGCGAGGTCGCGCACGTCGAGGAGCGAGGCCATCCCCGGCTGCGTAGGGGCGGGTTTGAACCCCGCCCCTACCTGGCGCCCCAGTGTTCGACCCATAGCGTCGTGGTGAACTGGTGGCCGGTCGGCTCGATGCCGGTCAGCCATTTCGGCAGGATGTAGGGCGTTGCGCGGAAGTAGAGCGGCAGCACGGGAAGCTCCTCGGCGTAGATCTGCTGCATGCGCCGCCAGTAGCCGCGCCGCGCCTCGCGGTTGAGCTCGACCTCGGTCCGGTCGATGAGCTCGTCCATCTCGGCGTTGGCGAAGCCCGGCGCGTTCTGGCCTGACCAGTTGTTGTCGGCGGTGGGGATCATCGCCGAGTGCAGCGTCGTCCTCGGCACGCTCTCGGGCGACGACAGCCAGGCGTACATGCCGAGCGCGGGGAACTCGCGGCGTGCCACGGTCTGGCCGAAGAAGACGCGCGCCGGCTCGTTCTTGATGGTGATCTCGACGCCCACCTTCCTCCAGTGGCTCTGCAGCACCTGCTCGACGAGCTCGCGCGCCTTGTTGCCGGCGGTGGTCATGAGCTGGAGCGAGAGCCGCTCGCCGGCCGCGTTGTGGCGCACGCCGTCGCGCAGGTCGTTCCACCCCGCCTCGTCGAGCAGCGCCGCGGCCCTGTCGGGATCGAAAGCGTACCTCGGCACCTCGTCCGAATACACCCAATCGAGCGGGTTGACGTTCGAATGCGCCACCGGCTGCTTGCCGCCGAACAGCTTGGCGACGAGCTTCTCGCGGTCGAGCGCGTAGAGCAGCGCGCGGCGCACGCGCCGGTCGGCGAGGATCGGGTTATCGAGGTTGAGGTCGATGTGCTCGTAGATGAGGCCGGGCTTGTAGCGCACGTCGAAGCGGTCGCCGTGGCGGCGCTCGAACGACAGCGCCTGGTCGATCGAGAAGCCAAGCTCGCCGGAGACGTAGTCGATCGATCCCGAAAGCAGGTTGGCCTCGAGCGCCGCGGTGTTCTCGATGACGCGCACGACGATGCGCTTGAAGTGCGGGGGTTTCCCCCACCAGGTCGGGTTGGGTTCGAGCACCACATGCGAGCCCGAGACGACCTCGGTGATGCGGTAGGGACCGTAGTAGAGGCCCGGATTGGTGGCGTCGGCGTCGTAGAGCGTGCGGTGGCGGTACTCGCGCGGCTCGGCGAATGCGTCGCGCTCGAGATGCGCCGGCAGTAGCGGGATCGAGGCGCGCTCGGGGTAGTCGTAGTAGCGCTTGTCGATATGCACGGTGAAGCGCTTGTCGTCATGGACGTCGATCGCGGCGATGCGTTCGTAGAAGTCGCGGTTGGCGACGCCGGTGAGCGGATGGCGCCCGACCTCCCAGCCGAACAGCACGTCGGCGGTGGTCACCGGCGTGCCGTCGCCCCAGGTGGCGGCGGGCTGGATCTCGAGGGTGACGGCGAGACCCTCGCGCCCGTCGGCGAGCGTTTCGCGCTCAGCCAGGCCGTTCTCGATCGTCGGCAGCTCGGTGCACAGCATGCAGGCGAGCTTCCAGTCGTGGTCGTAGACCGTGAACGGCCGCTGCGTCATCGCCAGCACGTACGACTTGGCCAGCATGACGTTGATGATCGGGTTGAGGGTGTCGGGGAACTGGGTCATGGCGATGACCAGCTCGTCGCGCGCCGCCCGCGAGGGCCCGGCTGCGAGAAGCGGCGCCAGCACCAGCGCCGCCACGAACCACAGGACCAGGCGTCTAGTCACACGCACCCTCGCTTGCGTTCCCCCGGGGCGCGCGCATCATAGCCGAAAACGCCGCCGGGGGAATGGCCGTGGGTGTGGATCGAACGAAGAGTGCCGGATCTCCCGGTCAGCCCTTGACCACGAGGCGGTAGTCGGGCGTCGGGTTGAGCGGGCACGAGTAGAGGTACTCACCGGGCTCGAGCTCGACCTCGTAGTCCTGGGTCTCGCCGAGGCCGAGGCCGCCGCCCGAGACGCTCGTCTTGGTCAGCTTGTGGATCGGATTGCGCCAGTTGTAGTCGTGCTCGCGCAGCCAGAAGCCGAGCTCGTAGGGCACGTTCCTGTTGGTCACTCGGAACACGTACTTGCCCGGCGCGAGCTCCAGCACCCCGGCCTTGGCGAGGCGCGCCATGCCGGTCTCGGCGTTGATCGCGTCGCAATCCGCCTTCCTGGTCGTCGTGAA
>JAZFVR010000109.1:0-4263 GCA_036447835.1 Alphaproteobacteria bacterium
CCACTTCGGCGCCGTCACCCAACATCTGCAAGCGACGCTCGAGGAGCTCGGCGTTCCGGCCAATCTCGTCAACGATGTGATGACCGTTGCCGCAAGCACTAAAGACGACATCCTCAACCGCTGACGCCGGGGCGCGATCGGGGGAACCCGTCAAGCTCCAGTTCGACGGTCGCCTCTACGACTGCCACGATTCGGAGACGGTGCTCGAGGCGTTGCTGCGCCAGGGGGCACCGGTCTCCTATTCGTGTCGCAGCGGCGTCTGCCTCACCTGCATGCTGCGGAGCGCCGGTGGACAGGTTCCCGTAGAGGCGCAGGATGGCCTCAGGGACGCTCTGCGCCTCGACGGCTACTTCCTGGCCTGCGTCTGCAAGCCGACGCGCGACCTCGACATCGTCGCTCCCGACGATGCCGCGGTCTACGGCCGCGCGATCGTGCGCCTGGTCGAACATCTCGCGCCGACCGTATGCCGGGTTCTTCTCGAATCGGCGACGGCGCTCTATTACCGGGCGGGACAATTTGTCAACCTGCGCCGCGCCGACGGGCTCGTGCGCAGCTACTCGCTGGCGAGCGTTCCCCATCTCGACGAATGTCTCGAGCTTCACGTCAAGCGCCTGCCCGACGGCACGATGTCGAACTGGATTTTCGACGAGCTCGGGCTCGGCGACGCGCTCGACATCGACGGCCCCAACGGAAAATGCTTCTATGTGCCGGGCGCGCCCGAGCACGACATGCTGATGATCGGCAACGGCACCGGCCTCGCGCCGCTTTACGGGATCGCCCGTGATGCGCTCCACAGCGGGCATACCGGCGAGATCCGCCTCTACCACGGCAGCCGTCACGCCGCGGGGCTCTATCTCGCGAACGCCCTGCGCGAGATCGAGGCGAAGTACCCCAACTTCCACTACATCCCGTGCGTCTCGGGCGATGCGGTCCCCGCCGGCCACCGTGCCGGGCGCGCCGACGCGGTCGCGTTCAACGATCACCCCGACCTCACGGGGTGGCGCGTGCACCTGTGCGGCTACCCGCCGATGGTCCACGCGGGGAAGAAGACCGCCTACCTCGCCGGCGCCAGCGTCACCGACATCCACGCCGATCCCTTCGAGCTGCGCGAGCTGCGCAGCGAACCGTGCGGCTGAGCCGCCGCCGAACCTACGCGTCGAAGCGATCGAGGAGGTGACCGGGCGGGCGTCCGCCGCGACGGTAATCGGCGCCGTCGAACACCCTGACCCCGTTGACCCACACCCCGTGCAGACCGTGCGCGTCGCGCAACAGCCGGCTGCCGCCGCCGGGCAGGTCGCACACCCGTCGCGCGCGCGAGATGCCGACGTTCGCCGGGTCGAACAGCATGAGGTCGGCCCAGGCGCCGATCTCGATGCGGCCGCGGTCGGGGATGCGATAGATGTGCGCCGGAACGCTGGTCAGCTGACGCACCGCCTCGGTCAGCGCGAAGGTGCCGCGCTCGCGCACCCAGTGGCCGAGCAGGTGGAGACCGAACCCGGCGTCGCACAGGAAGGTCAGATGGGCGCCGGCGTCCGATAGGCTGATCAGCGTTGCATCGTGGGTCAGCAGCGCTGCGACCGCGTCGTCGTCGGTGTTGAGCAGCCTAGCGGCAAACACCGTGTTCAGGTCTTCCTCGAGTGCCAGATCGAAGAACGCATCGACCGGGTCGGCGCCGCGCGCAGCCGCGACCTCGACGATCGTGTGGCCCTCGAGGCCGGCGTTCGCCGGCGTCGCCGCACCGGCGACCTCGACCCGCTCCCAGTCGCCGTTGAACAATCGTCCGCCCTCGGGCGTCGCGAGGCTGTCGCGGAAGCGGCGGCGGAAAGCGCCGTCGGCGAAGGCCCGGCCGAGGGCGTCGCGGTCGTCGAGCTTGAGCTCGTTCCACGGCTCGACGCCATAGAGGGGGTAGGCGTTATCGAGGGTGAACTCCATGCTCAGCGGTTGACACGAGACCTGGGCGTAGACCTCGGCGCCGCGCCCGAGCGCGGCCTCGCAGTCGCCGAGCACCCGTGCGGTGCGCTCGGGCATCCGTTCGTTGTGGAGGAGCGCCGCGTAGATCATCGGCCGCCCGGTTCGCCGCGCCATCTCTTCGAGGAAGGCGACCGGGGTCCGGCGGCCGACGGTGATCTGGAAAACGCCGCGGCCGGCCTCGCCGAGCACGCCGATCAGCGTCTCGAACTCGTCGTCGGCCGCCAGCCGCGACGGCATCGCCACGCCGCCGTGGCCGTTGTGATTCTCGAAGGTCGACGAGGCGAAGCCGATGGCCCCGGCGTCGATCGCCTCGCGCAGCACGGCTTTCATCGCCGCGACCTCGGCCGCGGTGGCCGCGCGCGCGGTCGCCTCCTCGCCGAGGACGAGGCCGCGGATCGTCGAGTGGCTGGCGAGCACCGCGACGTTGGGGAGACACCCCCTGCCGCGCAGCGCATCGAGGTACTCCGGGAAGCTCTCGAAGCCCCAGTCGATGCCGGCGCGGAGCACTTCGAGCGGCATGCCCTCGACCTCCGACAGATTGCGCATGACCCACTCGCGCAACTGCGGCGGACACGGCGCGATGCCGAATCCGCAGTTGCCGATGATGACGGTGGTGACGCCGAGCGCGGGCGACGGCGACGCGGTCGCATCCCAGGTCAGCTGGGCGTCGTAATGGGTGTGGGCATCGATGATCCCCGGGGCGAGGACGAGACCGTCGGCATCGACCGTCTCGCGCGCGCAAGCCCTGACGCGACCGATTTCGGCGATGCGCCCGCCGGAGACGGCGACGTCGGCTTCGAGTAGCGGGTTGCCCAAGCCGTCGGCGACGCGCGCGCCGTGGAAGATCAGGTCGTGCACCGGGCGTTGCCGCGCCGCTAGCGTTCGCCGCCGCCCGTGAGCCGGAGTTCGGCCTCGCGGTATTTCGCGGCCGTCCTGGCGACGATGTCGGGCGGCAGCTCGGGAGCCGGCGGGCGCTTGTCCCAACCGATCGATTCGAGGTAGTCGCGCACGAACTGCTTGTCGAAGCTCGGCGGGCTCGACCCCGGAGCGTAGGAATCGGCGGGCCAGAAGCGCGACGAATCGGGGGTCACCGCCTCATCGATGAGGACCAGTTCGCCGCTCTCGTCGAGGGCGAACTCGAACTTGGTGTCGGCGACGATGATGCCGCGGGTTCCGGCGTAGTCGCGCGCGAGGCCGTAGACCGCGAGACTCGCCGCCTTCACCCGCTCGGCGACGTCGATGCCGAGCAGGTCGACGGCGCGCTCGAAGCCGATGTTCTCGTCGTGGCCGCCCACCTCGGCCTTGGTCGAGGGCGTGAACAGCGGCTCGGGCAGCTTGTCGGCCTGGCTGAGGCCTGCCGGCAGGCGGATGCCGCAGACCGTGCCGCTCTGCAGGTAGTCCTTCCAGCCCGAGCCGGCGATATAGCCGCGCACGATGGCCTCGATGGGCAGCGGCTCGAGCCGGCGAACGACGACCGAGCGGCCCTCGAGCGGCGCGCGCTCGGCGGCGTCGGGGAGGACGTCTTCGAGCGGCACATCGGCGAGATGGTTGGCGACGAGGTGTCGGGTGCGGGCAAACCAGAAGTTCGACAGCGCCGTGAGCACGGCGCCCTTGCCCGGGATCGGCGTCGGCAGCACGACGTCGAAGGCCGACAGACGGTCGCTGGTGACGATGAGGAGATGGTCCGCATCGATGGCGTAGATGTCGCGCACCTTGCCGCGGTTGAGCAGCTCGAGGCTCGCGAGGTCGGAGCGGAACAGCGTTTCTTCGCTCATGGAGCGCGTTTTACGGCATCGAACGGGGCCCTGTCACGCACTGCCGCTTGACCCCCGTCAATGAGCGGTCGGAGCCATTCTTGCACCCTTGAGCATCGGAGCCCAATCCGAGGAACGCCATGGACGCGACTTTGCAGATCGGAAACCCGGGTCACGCCGCCCGAGGCGTATGCGCGCCTGCGCCCGAGGCCGCGAACGTGCCCGCCTATCTCAGGGATGTCTGCGGCTGGGCCTAGCTGAACCCCCGCAACATGCGGCTGCTCGACCGCGAGGCGGTGGTCTCGGCGATCCTCTGGGGCAATCACAGGCGCCTTCGGCGCGCCGCCTTCGCCGAGCTCGGACCCGGGCAGACAGTGCTGCAACCGGCCTGCGTCTACGGCGACTTCTCGTCTGCGCTGGCGCGGCATCTGGGACCCCGGGGACGGCTCGAGGTCATCGACACAGCCCCCATCCAGGTGACGCGGTGCCGGCGAAAGCTGCGCGACTTCCCGTCGGCGAGCGTACGCTGCGCCTACGC
>JAZFVR010000110.1:0-13923 GCA_036447835.1 Alphaproteobacteria bacterium
CCGGGCGCGCGGTGAGCCGCGCGGCGGGCGAGCCTTACCGCGACCGTCTGCTGCCGTTGCCGGGCTTCCTGGTCGGCACGGGCGAGGCGGGTGCGGGCGACGTCGCCGCCGGCCTGCGCCTCACCGGAGATTTCATCGACCGCCACCTCTTCGCCCCGCACGAGCGCAAGCTGCCGGCGGCGCGGGAACGATTCGTTGAGCGTTTCGCTCGCACGACCACAACATCTGGTGTTATAACCGCGAAAAGCCCGTAGTCATGGGTGCCCGCCCCGCCCGCGAATGCCGAACCGGCGATAGGGGCGGGCTTTAGACCCGCCCCTACGGTCGACAGGAGGAGGCCGCAAAATCATGCCGGCAGAGACCCAGGGCGTGCGCCCCGTTCCCCTCGCCGACGCCCTCGGCGAGCGCTACCTCGCCTACGCCATGTCGACGATCATGTCGCGTTCGCTTCCCGACGTGCGCGACGGGCTCAAGCCGGTGCACCGGCGACTGCTGCACGCCATGCGCCAGCTCAAGCTCGACCCGGCGTCGGGATTCAAGAAATGCGCGCGCGTGGTCGGCGACGTCATCGGCAAGTTCCACCCCCACGGCGACGCCGCGGTGTACGACACGCTGGTGCGGCTCGCCCAGGAGTTCGCGGTGCGCTACCCGCTCGTCGACGGCCAGGGAAACTTCGGCAACATCGACGGCGACAACGCGGCGGCCATGCGCTACACCGAGGCACGGCTCACCGAGGTCGCCGCGGCTCTCCTGGACGGCATCGACGAGGACACGGTCGACTTCCGCGCCACCTACGACGGCGAGGACGAGGAGCCGGTGGTGCTGCCGGCGCGGTTTCCCAACCTGCTCGCCAACGGCGCGTCCGGCATCGCCGTCGGCATGGCGACCAACATTCCACCGCACAACGCGGCCGAGATTTGCGACGCGGCGCTGCACGTGCTCGAGCACCCCAAGGCGCAGGTGGCGACGCTCGTCGACCTGGTGCCCGGGCCCGACTTCCCCACCGGCGGCGTGCTCGTCGAGCCGCGCGAGAGCGTGATCGAGGCGTACCGAACGGGCCGCGGGTCTTTCCGCCTGCGCGCGCGCTGGCAGGTCGAGCGAATGGCGCGCGGCCAGTACCGGATCGTCGTCACAGAGATTCCCTACCAGGTGCAGAAGGCGCGGGTGATCGAAAGGATCGCCTCGCTGATGGCGGCGCGCAAGCTGGGGCTCCTGGCCGACGTGCGCGACGAATCGGCCGAGACCGTGCGCGTGGTGCTCGAACCGAAGAGCCGCACCGTCGAGCCGGCGGCGCTGATGGAATCGCTGTTCCGCGTCACCGACCTCGAGGTGCGCTTCGGCCTCAACATGAACGTCCTCGACGCCGACACCGTGCCCCGGGTGATGAGCCTGCGCGAGGTGCTGCAGGGGTTCCTCGACCACCGCCACGAGGTGCTCGAGCGGCGCACGCGCCATCGCCTCGCCTGGGTCGCGCGGCGCCTTGAGATCCTCGCCGGCTACCTCGTCGCCTATCTCAACCTCGACGAGGTCATCCACATCGTGCGCGAGGAGGACGAGCCGAGACGCGCGCTGATGAAGCGCTTTGATCTCAGCGAGCTGCAGGCCGACGCGGTCCTCGACATGCGGCTGCGCGCGCTGCGCCGGCTCGAGGAGGAAGGCATCCGCCGCCAGCACAAGGCGCTTTCCGAAGAGCAGGCCGACCTCGAAGACCTGCTCGCCAAACCCAAGCGCCGCCAACGCGTGCTTGCCGCAGAGCTCGCCGACATCCGCAAGCGCTTCGGCGGCGAGACGCCGCTCGGCCGCCGCCGCACCGAGATCGGCGAGCCGCCGCAAGACATCGAAGTGCCCGCCGAGGCGCTGGTCGAGCGCGAGCCGGTCACCGTGCTGTGCTCGGAGAAGGGCTGGATTCGCGCCGTCAAGGGCCACGGCAACGGCAGCGAGGCCAAGTACAAGGAAGGCGATCGGGCGCGCTTCGTGATCCGCGCAGAGACCACCGACAAGCTCGTCGTCTTCGCCACCAACGGCCGCTTCTACACGCTTGCCTGCGACCGCGTGCCGCGCGGGCGCGGCTTCGGCGAGCCGGTGCGGCTGCTGCTCGGCATCGGCAACGAGCACGACGTGGTGTCGCTGTTCGCGCACCAGCCGGGGCGCCGCCTGCTGCTCGCGGCGAGCGACGGGCGCGGCTTCATGGTCGAGGAGAACGACGTCATCGCCCAGACGCGCCAGGGCCGCCAGGTGCTCAACCTCGGCGCCGGCGCCGAGGCAGCGGTGTGCACGCCGGCCTACGGCGATTCGGTGGCGGTCGTCGGCGACAGCCGCAAGCTCCTGATCTTCGATCTCGAAGAGGTGCCCGTGAGGGGCCGCGGCCGCGGCGTCATCTTGCAGCGCTACCGCGACGGCGGCCTCGCCGACGCCATGGTGTTCACCCGCGCCGAGGGCCTGAGCTGGCGCGCCGGCGAGCGCACCCGCACCCATGTCGATCTCGCGGCGTGGATCGGCAAGCGCGGTCAGGCCGGGCGTCTGCCGCCAACCGGCTTCCCCAAGTCGAACCGCTTCACCTGAGCGGCGCGCCGCGACCGGGATCGTCCGGGTCTTGGTCGAACAGTTTCCAGCCGCCCGGCCCCAGCGCCTCGATGGGGCGGAAGCGCGTCTTGTATGCCATCTTCGGGCAGTCGGCGATCCAGTAGCCGAGATAGACGTATGCGAGGCCGAGTGCGCGCGCGCGCTCGATGTGCCAGAGCACCATGTAGGTGCCGGGTCCGCGCCGCGATTCGTCGGGGTCGAAGAATTTGTACACGCCCGAAAGGCCGTCGCCCATGCGGTCGGTGAGCGCCGCCGCGACGAGGCGTCCTTGCGCGTCGCGGAACTCGACGAGGATGGTGTCGACGGTGGTCTCCTCGACCATCGCCCGGTAGTCGGCCGCGTTCATCGTCGCCATGCTGCCGTCGGCGTGGCGCGATCTCTGGTAGCGCGCGAACAGGTCGAACTGTTCGGCGGTCGCACGCGGCGGCTGCTCGCTCCAGTCGAGGTCGGCGTTGCGGCGCCACACGCGCTTGAGCGACCGGCTCGGCCGGAAGCGCTCGACCGGTACGCGCACCGGCACGCAGGCATTGCAGCCGCGGCAAGCGGGCTTGTATGCGAGCGTGTGGCTGCGCCGAAAGCCGGCCCGCGCCAGCGCGTCGTGCCGCAGCCCCGGTCGCGCGCCGTCGAGTTCGGTGACCACCTTGCTCTCGCGCCGGCCGGGAAGATAGGGGCACGGTTGGGGGAGCGTGCCGAAGAAGAACTGCAGGGGGCCTTCGAGCGGCTTGTTCATCGGTCGCGGGCGTGCTCCGGGCGATCTCCTCGGCCCATCACCATAGCCCATAATACCAGGGCGCGAAGAGCGAAAACACGACCCACAGCAACACGATCAAGGGCGACCCGGCGCGCACGAAGTCGACGAAACGGTAGTTGCCCGGCGTCATCACCCGGAGGTTCGTCTGATAGCCGATCGGCGAGGCGAACGAGCAGTTCGAGGCGAACACCACGGCGACGGCGAAGGCGGTGGGATCGACCCCGAGACCGCGGCCGATGTCGACGGCGATGGGCGTGAACAGAACGGCGCAGGTCTTGGTGCTGATCGCGTTCGACAGCACCGCGACGAGGAGGAAGAAAGCCGACAGCACCACCGCCGGGCTGGCGTCACCGAGAGCGGTGATGACGCCGTCGGCGAGGAGGGCGGCGCCGCCGGTCTCCTGTAACGCCGCCCCGAGCGCGAGTGCCGCGGCGATCAGCATGACGATCTTGCGGTCGAGGGCATCGGCGGCTTGGCCCGCGCTGAGCGCGCCGCAGGCGATCATCAGGCCGGCGCCGCACACGGCGGCGACGGCGATGGGAACCACGCCGGTCGCGGCGACGGCGACAACGGCGGCGAATATGAGCGCGGCGCGTGGTGCGTGGTAGGGCGAGGGCAGCTCGGTGGTCGACCATTCCATGAGCAGAACGTCCGAATCGAAACGCAGCGTGCGCAAATCGTCGCGACGTCCCTGGACGAGCAGCACGTCCCCCGCTTCGAGCCGGATCTGCGTGACCTGGGCGCGCAGCATGCGCGAGCGCCGCTGCACACCGAGCACGTTGCAGTGGTGAGCGTAGTGAAAACGCGCCTGCTCGAGGTTCTGGCCGATGAGCCGCGAGGCCGGCGTCACCATCACCTCGGCGATCATCTGGTTCTCGGCGCGCCGCATCTTCTCGGCCGCAGCGTCGTCACCGGCTGCCTGATCGCTTCCCGGACGAAGCAGGCCGGGGTCGATCCTGATCGCGTCGGTAAGCGCCTTGCGCGTCGCCGCGACGACGAGCACATCGCCGGCTTCGATGGTGAAGTCCTCGAACGGCGGCAGCACGGTCTCGGCGGCGCGTTGGATCATGCGCACGGTCATGTCCGGAAGGTCCCGAAAGTATCCGGCGATGGCGCCGACGCCGATGAGCTTCGAGTCGTCCGACACCGTGATCTGAGCGATGAAATGCCGGCCGGTGCCCTGGGCGACGTCGCCCTGCGCGATGCGGACGGGAAGCAGCCGCGGCGCCACCACCGTCACGTAGACCAGCCCGGCGGCGGCGAGCACCAGCCCCGGTACGGTGAAGTCGAAGAAGCCGAACGCGGTCTCGCCGACCTCGACCAGCTCGCTCGACACCAGCAGGTTGGTGCTCGAGCCGATCAGCGTCGTCATGCCGCCGAGGATGGCGGCGAAGCTCAGCGGAATCATGAGGCCGCTCGACGGGCGGTCGAGGCGGTCGGCGAGCGCCTGCATGATCGGGATGAAGATCACCACCACGGGAATGTTGTTGAGAAAGGCGCTGACCGCGCTCACCACGACCAGCACCAGCGCCACCGAGCGCCAGCTGTGGCCGCCCAAGCGGAACACCGCCTGCGCCGTCTGGTCGAGGGCGCCGGTGCGCACGAGTCCCTGGCCGATCACGAGCAGCGCGAGGACGGTGATCAGCGCCGGGTTGGCGAAGCCGTGCAGCAGGCGTTCGGCGTCGAGCAGGTTGGCGCCGTCGGGACCGTTGACGGGGAAGAAGTGGAACAGCACCAGCAACACGGCGATCACGCCGAGTCCCGTCAGCTCGAGGGGAACACGCTCGAGCGCGTAAAGCACGAGGGCGACGACGATCACGATGAACGTCGCCGCCATCTGGAAGCTCGTCGCGACCTCGGGCATGGCGCTACCTTGGCGGTATGGGGCGCGCTTGCCAAGTGCTCTTGACGCAAAGGAGCGAGCCGTTAGTTTCGCGGCCATGAGCCGTTCGGCGCACGTCGCCTCCTATTACGCCGCCACCGCCAACCCGAGCCCCGACCGACCCGAGCTCGCGGGCGACGTCGACTGCGACGTCTGCGTCGTCGGCGGAGGGTTTACCGGGCTTTCGACGGCACTGCACCTGGCCGAGCGCGGCTACTCGGTCGTTGTGCTCGAATCGCGGCGCATGGGCTGGGGCGCCTCGGGCCGTAACGGCGGTCAGCTCGGAAGTGGATTGCGCTCGGGCGCATCCGCGATGATTGCGCGCTTCGGGCGCGACCATGCGCGGCGGCTGTGGGACCTTGCCGAGGAGGCCAAGGCGACCGTGCGCGAGCGCATCGCGCGTCATGACATCGCTTGCGATTACAAACCGGGCTTCCTCCTGGCCGCCGCCAAGCCCCGGCACATGGCATGGATGACGCGCGAGGCCGAACTGCGGGAACGGCACTTCGATTACCCGCACGCGCGCGTCGTATCGGCGGATGAGGTGCAGGCGATGGTGGCGAGCAGGCGCTATCACGGCGGGGTGTTCGACGCCGGAGCGGGGCATCTGCACCCCCTGAACTACGCCCTCGGGCTCGCGCGCGCGGCCGAGGATGCCGGCGCCCGGCTGTTCGAGGACTCACCCGCGACCGCCGTCGAGCCCGGCTCGCGCCCGGCGGTGCGCACCGCGCGCGGCTGCGTACGCGCGCGTTACGTGGTGCTCTGCTGCAACGGACACCTCGGTCGCCTCGAACGCCGGATCGCCGGCACGATCATGCCCGTCGCCAACTATATGCTGGCGACCGCGTCACTCGGCGCCGAGCGGGCGGCGGCGCTCATTCCCGACGACATCGCCATCTGCGATACCAAGTTCGTGGTCGACCACTTCCGGCTTTCAGCGGACCGGCGCCTTCTCTTCGGCGGCGGCGAAACGTATTCCGGTCGCGAGCCGCGTGACCTCAAGCGTTTCGTGCGCACATATATGCTGCGCGTTTTCCCGGCACTCGCCGATGCGCCCGTCGACTACGCGTGGGGCGGGACGCTCGCCATCACGCTGAGCCGGCTTCCCCATTTCGGCCGGCTCGACGGCGACGTGTATTTCGCCCACGGATTCTCGGGTCACGGCGTCGCGCTCACGTCGCTCGCCGGCAAGCTGATCGCCGAGGCGATCGCCGGCACCGCCGAACGCTTCGACGTGTTCGCGCGCATTCCCCACCGCGAGTTCCCCGGGGGTACGCTCTTGCGCAAGCCGGGGCTCGTACTCGGCATGCTTTATTACGGCCTGCGCGACCGGCTATAGACGGCAAGCATCGGGGCGATGTCACGGGGTTCGGCGAAACTGCGCCGCCTCGGCGCGGGCTTTCCCGGGAATCCGATCACTTCGGTTTCTTTTCCGCCTCGCGCAGGAGCACGATGCTGATACGCCGGTTCTGGGGCGAGAACGGGTCGTCCTCGATCAACGGCTCGCGGTTGGCCTTGCCCTCGACGCGGACGACGCGCCAGTCGGGGAGGCCCGAGGCGACGAGGACGCGGCGGCTCGCGTTGGCGCGGTCGGTCGACAGCTCCCAGTTGGTGTAGCCGTTGGTGCTGCGATGAACCGACGCGTCGGTGTGGCCGATCACCGCGATGTCGTTGGGCAGCGATGCGATCGCCTGGACGACCTTCTGCAACAGTTTCACCGTGTAGGGGAACATGGTGCTGCTGCCGACCGGGAACATCGAGCGCTTGTCGGCGTCGACGATCTGGATGCGCATGCCCTCGTCGGTCGTGTCGATGAGCAGGTTCTGGCTGAACTCGCGCAAATCGGGTGCCCCCTTGATGGCGTCGCGTAGGGCGGCCTCGGCTCGTTTGAATGTTTCCTGCTCGCGTTTCTCGGCATCGGAGCCCGCCGGCTTCTCGCCTGGCAGCCCTTCGTAATCGGGCTCCTCGTCATCAGTGAGCGGGATCAGGCTGACGGTGACGCCGGGGGCGGACCGCGGCGCGCTCATCGCGCCCTCCGCCAGCATGCTCGTGCCGCCGAGCACGCCGCCGGCGCCGCTCGTCGAATCACTCGCCGCGGTCGGCGAGAAGTAGTCGGCGATGCCGGACATTTGCTCCTCGGTCGTCGAGTTGAGTAGCCACAGTAACAGAAAGAACGCCATCATCGCGGTCACGAAATCGGCGTAGGCGACCTTCCACTGCCCGCCGCGGTGACGCTCGTGCCCCCTCTTCTTGGGGCGCTTTATGATGACCCGTTCGTGTGTATCCTTTGGATTTTTTTTGGCCACGGTGCACTCTTATGCGGGCGTGGGCTCGGCGGCTCCGCTGACCGCGTCTTCGACCTCGTCGAAGGTCGGCCGCTCGTTCGAGAACAGCATCTTGCGGGCGAATTCGATGGACAGCACCGGCGCGTAGCCCTGCATGTGGGCGATCAACGCCGCCTTCATGCACGCGTAATACTTGGTGTCCGCCTCGGCATAGTTGTTGAGCATGTGACCGATGGGACCGACGACGCCGTATGCCAGCAGGACGCCGAGGAAGGTGCCGACCAGCGCGGCGCCGATCATGCCGCCGAGGACCTCGGGCGGCTCGAGGATCGAGCCCATGGTGGTGATCACGCCGAGCACCGCGGCGACGATGCCGAAGGCGGGCAGGCCGTCGGCCATGGTCGCTACGGCGTCGGCGATCCGCTTCTGCTCGGCATAATGGGTCTCGACCTCCTCGTCGATCAGCGCCTCGACCTCGTGCGGGTTGTTCGTTCCCATGGTGATCATGCGCAGGTAGTCGCACAGGAAGGTTCGGGCGTGTTCGTTGTCGGTGAACTTGGGGAAGTTCGTGAATATCGAGCTCTCGGTCGGGTTCTCGATGTGCCTTTCGAGCTCGAGCGGGCCCTTCAAGCTGGCGAACCGGAACAATGTGTAAAGCAGGGTGAGCAGCTCGAGGTAGCTGTGCTTGTTGTAGGGCGCTCCCTTGCATGCCTTGCCGAGGTTCCTGAGTACGCCGCCGATGATCTCTTTCGGATTGGCGATGATGAAACCGCCGATCGACGCTCCGCCGATGATGACGAACTCGAGCGGCTGCCACAGGACCTCTATCTTTCCGTGTGGGATGTATCCCCCGATGATAGACCCGAACACGACCGTTAGACCGATGATTAATAGCATGCCTCGACCCCGTAGCCCGGCGCGGCTCGGCGCGCCACAGATCCTCCGCCAGAATGGGATTGCCGCACCCGATCCTTGCCAAGTTGCGTGTAGAAAGAGTTAAGTCAGTGCCTTAGGAGCCTGTCCGGGTTGCGGGGTTTCCGCGGGGTCGGTTAAGCTCTCCGTCACCGGCGGAACGAAGGTGGAAAGGGGGCGGCTTGGGGCCTGCCATCGACAGCCGGGCGTTTCGCGAGGCCATGGGCTGCTTCGCGACCGGGGTGACGGTCGTCACCGCGGTGGGCCCCGGCGGCGAACTCCTCGGGATCACCGCCAACTCGTTCAATTCGGTCTCGCTCGAGCCGCCGATGGTGCTGTTCAGCCTTGCCCGGCACGCATTCAGCCTCAAGGGGTTCGAGGCGAGCCGGCATTTCGCGGTCAACGTGCTGCACGAGGACCAGGCCGGGCTGTCGTCCACGTTTGCCACCGCGCTCATCGACAAGTGGGCCGGCGTCGAATACGAGACCTGGGAAACCGGTTGCCCGATCTTCCCCGGCGCCCTCGCCATTTTCGAATGCGCAACCCGCTTCCGCTACGAGGGTGGCGACCACGTCATCTTCGTCGGCGAGGTGACGCGCATGGAGACCGATTTCACCGGTCGGCCGCTGCTCTACTTCCAGGGAGCCTATCGCGAGCTCGACGGCGACGCCTAACGATCGGCCCGTGTCGCTGCCCCGTTCGCCCAGTCGAGCATCTCGCCGAGCAGGCGCTCGAGCAGCGGGCGGATGCGTTCGGCGCGCTCGGGCAGGTAGGTGTGCGGCGGGTCTTCGAGCATGTAGGTGATCTGCGATAGCTCGAGCTGCACGGCGTGGACGCCGGCGGCCGGCCGGCCGTAGGCGCGGGTGATGTAGCCGCCGGTGAAGCGGCCGTTGAGGACACTCGTGTAGCCCTTTGCATTGGCACAGATTTTGGCGAGACGGCGTTCGAGCTCGGCGGCAGCGCTGCCGCCGCCTCCGGTGCCGAGGTTGAGGTCGGCAAGGCGCCCGTCGAAGAGACGCGGCACTTCGGAGCGGATCGAATGGGCGTCGAACAGAAGCGCGATGCCGTGACGCGCCTCGATGCGCGCGAGCGCGCCGGCGAGTCTGTCGTGGTACGGCCGCCAGTACGCCGCGATGCGCGTGGTGATCGCGTCGTCGTCGGGCTCGGCGCCCGCTTCGTAGATGGGTTGGCGCGTGAATGTGGTCGTCGGGCACAGCCCGGTCGTATCGGCGCCCGGGTAGAGCGGCGCGTCGTCGGGCGGCCGGTTGAGGTCGACGACGTAGCGCGAATGCGTCGCCGCGAGCACGCTGGCGCCGAGGCCGGCGGCGAAATCGTAAAGGCGGTCCACGTGCCAGTCGGTGTCGGGCGTGGCGCGCCCGGTTGCGGTCATTACGGCCGCGATCGCGGGCGGCAGATGGATCCCGCAATGAGGAATGCTGACGAGGAGCGGCGTCGAGCCCTGGTGATAGCGGAAGATATCCATCGTGTTCCTGGCAAGCCGGATCGTAGCGCAGCCTCGCTCTCGCCCCGAGCCTAAATCATTCTCCGCGCCTATGGCGGCGAGAGGACGAGCCGCGCGACGGCGGTCCGCTCGACCGCTTCGCGCCGCATCGGGACCGCGAAGGGCGAGTGGTCGCGCCAGCGCACGGCCATGTCGCGGTAATGCGGCGACAGCGGGTTGCCCGATTGCCCGGTGCCGAGGACGAAAAGCGAGCCGTCGAGGTCGGCGAGATCGTAGATCGCTCGCATGACGGGGCCGTGAACCTGTACGAACGGGGCCTCCGGATCGCGGAACGCGTAGGTCCCGACGTTGACGGTGAAGCGGTCGCCGCCGTTGGCGATGCGAACGCCGAGCAGGGCACCGAGCGGAGGGCGGCGGCGGAACACGCCGTGCGCGTGGTCAGCGTAATGGGCGTCGCCCCAACGCCAGTCCGCGGGGTCGTCGCCGTAGCGCTCGGCGAGCTCGGTAACGGCGTCGTCGAGCGCGCGCGCGGCGATCTCCGCGCAGGTCTCGGTCGCGTCGGTGGCGACGTCGTCGCACCAGTGGGCGCCGCCGCCGTCCATGACCCAGCGCATGAACAGCGGGCGCTGTCCCCACGCCGCCTCGAACAGGGGACCGAGCTCGTCGGCGTAGACGCGGCGCGTGAGCGCCCGGTACCAGGCGGCGAAGACGAGCGGCTCGGGCCGCTCGCGCCCCATCTCGCCGTTCCACCCCTCGAGCAGCGCCAGGGCCGCGCGCGCCGCCTCGCTCGCGGGCTCTGCGTGCCGAAGCCGCGCCAGCATGTCGCGCGCCATCAGCGAGGTGTCGTCGGCCTGGATGTCGCGAAAGCTCTCGCGCGTGTGCCGCGCGCGGCCGTCGATGAGGTCGGTGATGCGGCGGGCGCGGTAGGGTGGCGCCCAGTCATGGGTGATGAAATAGGGGTAGCCGTCGGGCACGATCCGGTTGTTGGCGGTGACGATACGCCCACCCGCCGGATTGAGGCTGTGCGGCAGCGCCGCGAACGGCACGAAGCCGGTCCAGTCGTATTCGCCGCTCCAGCCGGGAACCGGCGCCCGTCCGTCGCCCGACTTGCGGATCGGCACCCGCGCCGGCGCGTAGAAACCGACGTTGCCGTCGACGTCGGCGTAGACGACGTTCTGCTGCGGGACGTGGAAGTCGCGCATGGCGTCGACGAAGTCGCCCCAGTTGCGCGCGCGGTTGAGCTTGATGCCGGCCTGCGCCGTGACGTCGTCGTCGGCGAGCGCGGTCCAGGCGAAGGCGATCACCTCGCCGTCGGCGATCGCGCCCGCGTCTCCGTACAGGTCCGAGATAACCGGGCCGTGGCGGGTCTCGCGCACGGCGAGGACGACGTCGTCGGCGCCGTCGACCCGGATGATCTCGCTGCGTACGACGAACGGGAGCGCGCCGCCGGGCGCGAGATAACGGCCGGGGTCGGCCGGATCGGCGCGCTCGATGAACAGGTCCTGGCTGTCGGGGTAGGTGTTGGTGAAGCCCCAGGCGATGCGGTCGGTGCGGCCGAGGATGACGGCGGGCATGCCGGGGACGGTCGCGCCGACGACCTCGAGGCCGGGCGCGCTGAGATGGGCGAGGTAGAACGGCCCCGGCGCCTGGAGGCCGAGGTGCGGGTCGTTGGCGAGCAGCGGCCTGCCGCTCTCGCTGCGGCTGCCGGCGACGACCCAGTTGTTCGAACCGACGCCGCGCGCCGGCCCCGGCGGCGTGCCCGCCCACAGGGCGTCGAGCGGCAGGCGCCGGTAGAGCGCGGCGAGGTCGGGGCCCGCGGAGGCGGGCAGCGCGACGGGGCCGTCGTCGGGATACGGCGGCCACAGCTCGGCGATCTGTCGCGCGCTGAGGCGGCGGGAGAGACGCGCGCGCAACAGCTCGTCGCGCCAGTTGCCCGACAGCTCCCACGCCAGCAGCTTGAGGATCACCAGCGAATCGGCGGGCCGCCACGGCTCGGGCGGCGGCGCGCCGAGGAGCACGAACTCGGGCGGCAGCACGCCGCGGCGGCCGGCGAGATAGGCGTTGACGCCGGCAGCGTAGGCCGAGAACACGGCGCGGGTCTCGTCGTCGACGGCGGCGAGGCTGCGCTCGGCCGCGCGGTAGAGGCCGAGGGTGCGGTAGAAGCGATCGACGTCCAGCATTGCCGGGCCGAGCACCTCCGAGAGCCGCCCCGCGCCGAGGCGGCGGCGCGCCTCCATCTGCCACAGGCGGTCCTGGGCGTGAACGAACCCGACGGCGAAATAGGCGTCCTCGGGCGAGGCGGCGAAGACGTGCGGCACCGCGTTCGAATCGCGCAGCACCACGACCTCGGCGCCGAGGCCGGCGACCGCGGCCGTGCCGTCGATCTCGGGCAGCGAGGTGCGCAGCGCCAGATAGCCGCCGCCGAGCGCGACGACGACGAGAGCGAGCACGAGCAAGACAGCGCGCCGCAGCCAGGCCCCGCGCCGGCGCCGGGCGAATCGTCTTTTCTGTCTCAACCGTCCTTTCCAGACATGTTATGAATCAAGTAACTAACATGCCTACTTAAAGTTCAGCTATATCTCTTTCCCGGTGCGGCGGGATCGTCGGCCGGCGCGCCGTTTCCACGGCCGCTTGCCACGGCGGGCACGGCCAACCTATAAGGGCCCGTTCCGCGCGCCACGCTTCGGCCGACGCCAAAAGAGGTAACATGCATTCATGACCGGCCCCCTGCAAGGCCTGCGCGTGTTCGACCTGACCCGTATCCTCGCCGGGCCGACGTGCACGCAGATGCTCGGCGACCTCGGCGCCGACGTGATCAAGGTCGAGCGTCCGGGGGCGGGCGACGACACGCGCAATTTCGGCCCTCCCTTCGTCACCGACGCCGCCGGCAACGAGACCAGCGAGAGCGGCTACTACCTGAGCGCCAACCGCAACAAGCGCTCGATCACCCTCGACCTCACGCACGACGAGGGCCAGGCGCTGGCGCGGCGGCTCATCGCGCGCTGCGACGTGCTGGTCGAGAACTTCAAGGTCGGCGGCCTCGCCAAATACGGGCTTTCATACGAGCAATTGAAGGCCGAGTTCCCGCGGCTCGTGTACTGCTCGATCACCGGCTTCGGCCAGACCGGCCCCTACGCCCCGCGGCCCGGATACGACGTGCTGATCCAGGCGATGGGCGGCTTCATGAGCGTCACCGGCGAGGCCGACGGCGAGCCCCAGAAGGGCGGCGTTCCGGTCGCCGACCTGATGGCGGGCATGTACGCCGCGGTCGCCATCTGCGCCGCGCTGCGCCATCGCGAGGTCGCGGGCGAGGGGCAGTACATCGACATCGGCATGCTCGATACGCAGGTCGCGGCGATGTCGATGCAGGGGCTCAACTACCTCACCTCGGGCGTCGTGCCCGAGCGCCGCGGCAACGCCCATCCCAACATCGTTCCCTATCAGGCGTTCGCCACCGCCGACGGCCATATCGTGCTCGCCGTCGCCAACGACGCCCAGTTCCGGCGCTTCTGCGAGGCCGCCGGCGTGCCCGAGCTGGCCGACGACGAGCGCTATGCCACCAACGACGCGCGCGTGCGCAATCGCGACGTGCTCGTCGCGCGGCTCGAAACCATCTTCGCCGAGCGCCCGTCGCAGCACTGGATCGATGGGCTCGAGCGCGCCGGCGTGACCTGCGGCCCGATCCATGCCCTCGACGAGGTGTTCGACCATCCTCAGGTCAAGGCGCGCGGCATGGAGATCGCCATGCCCTATCCGCTCGCCGGCGACCAAACCGTGCGCCTCATCGCCAGCCCGATGCGCCTGTCGGCGACGCCGCCGGCCTACCGGCACGCGCCGCCGAGCCTCGGCCAGCACACCGCAGAGGTGCTCGCGGAGCTTCTCGGCATGGGCGACGACGAGGTCGCGGGCCTGCGCGGTCGCAGCGTGATCTAGCGACGGCGCCGCACACCCCTCCACCCCGACCGTCTTTCACAAGGAGGGAGGGAAAGCGCCGTCAGAGCAATGGCTTACCAGATATTCCTCGATGAGAAAGGCAGGAGTGGGGGGG
>JAZFVR010000111.1:0-2293 GCA_036447835.1 Alphaproteobacteria bacterium
CCCGGCGCCGGTGCCGAGCAACCCGTTGTCACACTGTCGCCGCCCGCGGTCTCGGTCGAGCCGCTGCCGCCGCCGCAACCACCGGCGGCGAGACCTGCACCGGCGCCGGAGGCCGACGAGGCCCGCCCGATCCCCTTACCGCCGCCGCAGCCGCCGACGGTAAAGCCGGAACCGGAGGAGCGGGAGGCAAAGGCCGAACCGGCACCCGCGCCGGCCCCGACCGTCGTGGCAGTGACCACGCAACCGCCGCCGCCACCGCCGCCCAAACCAACGTCCGAGCAAACGTCCGGGCCCGAGACCGTCGTTGCCGCGGCGCCGCCGCCCACGGAGCCGATCCCCGTGGCGCCAGCCGAAGCCGGATCGTCGCTCGTCGTTGCGCCTGCCGCGGGACCGGCTACGGAGGAAGCGTCCCGGGCCGAACCCCAAACCGCGGCGGCGGCCGGGCCGGATGCCGACGGCGCGCCGGCGGCCGAGTCTCAGACCACGGCGATGGTCGAGCCGGAGCCCGAGGAGACGCCCCAGGCCGAGACCAAGGTGGCCACCGCGGTACCGGCTCCCGAGCCGACCCTCGAGGCGCCCGCCGAACCGCCTCCGCCCAAGGTGGCCGCGCTGCCGCCCGCCAAGACGCCCGGTGCGCCTATACCCGGCGACTCGCTGCGCATCGAGTTCGCCGACAACTCGTCCGACTTGGCGAAGCGGTCACGGGAGAAGCTGAAGCTTCTCGCGGAACTGTTGCTCGGCGCCGATTCGTTGCGGGCGCAGGTCAAGGCCTACGCCGGCGAAACCGCGGGCAGCGCGAGCGCGGCGCGGCGGCTTTCACTCTCGCGCGCGCTTGCGGTGCGCGCCTTCCTCATCGACGAAGGCGTACGCAGCACGCGTATCGACGTGCGCGCGCTCGGCAACAGGTTCGAAGGCGGGCCATCGGAGCGTGTCGACATTGTCATCGCAAACCGTTGACGGCGCCGACACGGCCACCACACTCCCGATAGCGCCGCAAATGACCCGACCGCAGATCTTTCTCACCCGCATGGTCATATTCCTCGGCATCGTGATCGTCGTGACGGCGGTGCTGTTCGAGATGATCGAGCGGGCGTTCATGGCCAATCCGCTGCTCAACGGCCTCATCGTCTTCGTGCTGTTGGTAGGCATCAGCTACATCTTCCGCCAAGTGCAGAGGCTGTATCCGGAGGTGCGGTGGATCGAGAATTTCCGCAGCAACCAGCCGGGCCTCTCGGTGCAGGAGCCGCCGCGCCTGCTCTCGCCCATGGCGACGATGCTCGGTGAGCGCGCCGGCCGGCTGTCGCTGTCGGCGGTGTCGATGCGCACCTTGCTCGACGGCATCAGCTCGCGCCTCGACGAATCGCGCGACATCTCGCGCTACCTCATCGGGCTGCTCATCTTCCTCGGCCTCCTCGGCACGTTCTGGGGACTGCTCGACACCATCAACTCGGTCGGCGCCGTGGTTCAGGGGATGTCGGTCGGCGACGGCGACATCGCGACCATCTTCCAGGACCTCAAGACCGGGCTGCAGGCGCCGCTCTCGGGCATGGGAACGGCGTTCAGCTCGTCGCTGTTCGGCCTCGCCGGCTCGCTCGTGCTCGGCTTCCTCGACCTCCAGGCGAGCCAGGCGCAGAACCGCTTCTACAACGACCTCGAGGAATGGCTGTCGGGCCTCACGCGGCTGACCAGCGGGTCCCTGGTGGCCGAGGGCGGCCAGTCGGTCCCGGCTTACGTCAACGCGCTTCTCGAGCAGACCGCCGACAGCCTCGAGAACCTCCAGCGCACGCTCGCGCGCGGCGAGGACAGCCGCATCTCGGCCGACGACAAGCTGCTCGACCTGACCGAGAAGCTGGCCACGCTCACCGACCAGATGCGCGCCGAGCAGGCGCTCATGGTCAAGCTGGTCGAGAACCAATTGGACATCAAGCCGCTGTTGCAACGCCTCGGCGAGATATCCACCCGCGACATCGGCGGCGTCGACGAGGCGACGCGCGCCCACATCCGCAACATCGACGTCTATATCACGCGCCTGCTCGAAGAGACCGTGTCGGGGCGCACCCAGATGGTCGAGGAGCTGCGCAGCGAGATCAAGATGCTCGCGCGCACCATCGCCACGCTCAACGACGTGAGACAGCGCTAGGAGCCTGTCCGGGTAATGGCCATGGGCAGCCGAGTCCGCCGCGCCCCCCGCACCAGCGAGATCTGGCCCGGCTTCGTCGACGCCCTGTCGACGTTGCTGATGGTCTTCATCTTCCTGCTCGTCGTCTTCATGCTGGCGCAGTACTTCCTCAGC
>JAZFVR010000112.1:0-3510 GCA_036447835.1 Alphaproteobacteria bacterium
CCGATAGCGGACCGTCGAGTTTCAATGTCCGCTTTCGCACCGATTTCGTCCGCTTCACCTCCAGGAGCAGACCTTCCTGGTGGTGTCGCCGAAGGTCCGTTCCTGACCCAGGCTGTGTGAAAACGCCGAAGAATCGCCCGAAATGTGATTTCGACCGATTCGTTGAAATTTCGGTGTTAATGAAATCAATAACTTAGCAGGCTGCAATTTCTAGAAATTAGGCATATTTACTCCAACAACAGAATTGAATGACGTTTTTACACAGCCTGGGTCACGAGCGGACATCGGCAGGCTAAGTTCTAGAGCCAACGTCAACGCTTTCTACAAGTGCACGCCCTGGGCGCGAACTTCTCACACCGGATCGCGGCGCAAGGGCTGGCACATGCAGTGGACGCCGCCGCCGCCCAGGGTGAACATCGAGACGTCGGGGTCGTAGACCTCGAAGCCGAGCGCCCGGAGCCGCGCGTTGAGGTCCTTGCTCGTCGCGGTCGACAGCACGCGGTCTTCGCCGAGCGCGACGACGTTGCACCCCAGCGTCATGGTGTCGCGGTAGCTCACCGGCACGATCTCGATGCTCTTCGATTCGAGCCACTCGACGATCGCATCGTCGGTAGTGTCGAGGCAGACGGCAGCCAGCTTGTGGCCGAGCATGCACACCATGAGGTCGATGTGGACGTAATGCTCGGCGATCGGCGCCAGCCTGACCTCCCAGCCCTTGGCCTCGAACCAGCCCGCCACCTGCTTCGCCGCCGGCTCCTCGGTGCGCTCGCCGCAGTAGCCGATGAGCACGCATTCGGGCTCGATGACGTCGAAGTCGCCGCCCTCGAACGCCGCCGCGGTGACCATGTTGAAGATCGGAATGCCGGCGCCCTGATAGAAGCGGATCACCGGCGCATACTCGCCGCGGCGCCACCACTGGTTCATCTGCGCGACGACCGCGCCCCAAGGCGTCATGAAGCTCGAATCGCGGGTGTAGACCTGGTAGGGCAGCGCCTCTTCCGTGTCGAGGAAATGGCAGGCGACGCCGGCGTCCTCGTAGGCCGCGACCATCTCCCCGTGCTCTGCCATGGCGCGCTGGCGGTCGAACATCGCCCCGCTCCTCAAGGTCGCCTTCGACACCGAGCTCGTCGGCAGCCAGCGGAAATACTCGGGCCGGCACAGCAGCACGTCGCGCAAAACGCCGTACTCCGAATTCACGCCCCACCCCATCGCGGCCCCATTATCCCCCGTGGTCATCGCGCTCCCCAACAAGTGCTGTAATTCCCCGTTCCCGAGGCTATCATCGCGCCGGCGTCCGCGCCAACACCGGTATTGTGGGAAGGAATCATGGCCACCAACGTCACCTGCGGCCAGGCCGTCATCTCGCTCATCGAGGCCTACGGCGTCGACACCGTCTTCGGCATCCCCGGCGTGCACACGCTCGAGCTCTACAAGGGGCTCGGCGCCAGCGGCATCCGCCACGTCCAGCCGCGCCACGAGCAGGGCGCCGGGTTCATGGCCGACGGTTACGCGCGCGCCTCGGGCCGGCCCGGCGTGTGCCTGCTGATCACCGGCCCCGGCGTGACCAACGCGGCGACGCCGATCGGCCAGGCGTACTCCGATTCGGTGCCCATGCTGGTGCTGTCGAGCGTCAACGCCACCGCCGACCTCGGCATGGGCCGCGGGCGGCTGCACGAGATCACCTCGCAGGAAGCGGTGACCGCGCCCATGACCGCGTTCTCGAAGACGGCGCTCAACGCCAGCGAGGTGCCCAACCTCGTCGCGCGGGCGTTCGCGGTGTTCCGCAACGCGCGCCCGCGTCCGGTGCACATCTCGCTGCCGCTCGACGTGCTCAAGGCGCCGGCCGAGTTCGAGGTAGCGGCGCTCGAGATCGCGCCGCCGCCGCCGCCGGCGCCCGAATCGGTCGCCGCCGCGGCCGAGCGCATCGCGGAGGCGCGCCGCCCGGTGATCATCGCCGGCGGCGGCACGGTCGACTGCGGCGACGCGCTGAAGGAACTCGCCGAGGCGGTCGGCGCCGCGGTGATCCTCACCAACGCCGCCAAGGGCGTGCTCGCCGACGACCACCCCTTGTGCGTCGGCTCGACGCTGACCAGGGAGGCGACGCGCGAGCTTCTCGCATCGGCCGACGTCGTCGTCGCCGTCGCCACCGAGCTCGCCGAGACCGACTCGTGGATCCGCCGCCTGCCGATCACCGGAACGCTCATCCGCATCGACATCGACCCGGCGGCGGTGCAGCGCGACTATGCCGCCGACGTCGGCATCCTCGGCGACGCCGGCCAGGCGCTCAGCGCCATCGCCGCCGCGCTCGGCGGCCCGGGCGGCGGCGGCATCGACCCGGGCGAGATCGCCGACGTGCGCAGGCGCGACAACGGCGCGACGTCGCCCTTGCGGCGCAAGCACGTCAAGGTGCTCGACGCCCTGCGCGCGGCGCTCGCCGATGACGGCATCGTCGTCAACGACATGACGCAGATCGCCTACACCGGCAACGCCTATTTCCCCTGTGCGCAGCCGCGCAGCTGGTTCCATCCCAACGGCTTCGGCACGCTCGGCTACGCCCTGCCGGCGGCGATCGGCGCCAAGCTCGGCGCGCCCGGGCGCGACGTCGTCTGCCTCATCGGCGACGGCGGCTTCCTGTTCACCGCATCCGAGCTGGGCGTGGCGGTCGAGATGGGCCTGCCCGTCGTCATCGTGCTGTGGAACAACGACGGGATGGGCCAGATCCGCGACGACATGAACGCGCTCGGCATCCCCGAGATCGGCGTCAACCCGGTCAACCCCGACTACCTCAAGCTCGCCGAGGCGTTCGGCGCCCGCGCGCTGCGCGCCGAGAGCCTCGAGCACTTCGAGGCGGCGCTCAGGGAGGGCTTCGCGGCCGCCGGCCCGACGTTGATCGAGGTGCGCCAGGACGCGCCGTTCCTCGACTGAGCACCGGACGGGGCCGGCATCGGACGACGCCATGACCGGCAAGCGCCACATCGTCTACCCCGACGCCGGGGGGAACCTCGCCGAACTCATAAAGGGCGAGCGTCTGGCGCGGCTCGAGGCGCTCGGCGCCTTCGCCATCCACTACGGCCGACCCGCCGACCCGCAGGCGTTCATCGAACGCATCGGCGAGGCGAGCGGCGTGCTCTCGGGCTGGGGCCTGCCGGTCGAAGCGCTGCGCGCGGCGCGGAGCCTGGAGATCGTGTCGTTCACCGGCACCGGCGCCGCCAACTTCATCGACCTCGAAGAGGCCGCGCGCCGGGGGATCGCCGTCACCAACACGCCGAGCGCCACGGGCGACACCGTCGCCGAGCACACCATGGCGCTGATGCTCGCCGCCGCACGGCACGTCGCGCGCCTCGACCGCGAGACCCGCAGCGGGGTGTGGAACGACGAGCTTTCGGGGGTCGACCTCAAGGGCAAGACGCTGGGGCTCATCGGCTTCGGCGGCATCGCCCAGCGGACCGCGGCGCTCGCCAGGG
Source organism: Alphaproteobacteria bacterium (assembly GCA_036447835.1). Taxonomy (GTDB): domain Bacteria; phylum Pseudomonadota; class Alphaproteobacteria; order JAAXGF01; family JAAXGF01; genus JAZFVR01. Next base: position 3,465 of record JAZFVR010000112.1, read on the forward strand.
CCTTCGGCATGCGCGTCATCGCGTGGACGCGCAACCCCAGCCCCGA
>JAZFVR010000113.1:0-8583 GCA_036447835.1 Alphaproteobacteria bacterium
TTCACGGCGCGCAACGCACCACCTACGCCGATCTCTACGCCCGTTGCCGCCGCCTCGCCTCGGCGCTCCGCGCCCGCGGCATCGGTGCCGGCGACACCGTCGCGGTGATGGCGCCCAACGTGCCGGCGCTGCTCGAGGTGCACTACGGCGTTCCCATGGCGGGCGCCTTGCTCAATACCATCAATACGCGCCTCGATGCCGCGACGGTCGCCTATATCCTCGACCACGCCAACGCCAGGGTGCTGATCACCGACCGCGAGTTTGCGCCCACGGTGAGGCAGGCCCTCGCCGAAACCGAGGCGGCGCCGTTCGTCGTCGACATCGACGACCCGGTCTACCGCGGCGAGGGCGAGCGCCTCGGCGAGATCGAGTACGAGAGTTTCATCGCCGGCGGCGACCCCGACTTCGAATGGGCCGGACCGGCCGACGAGTGGCAGGCGATCTCACTCAACTACACCTCGGGCACCACCGGCAATCCCAAGGGCGTCGTCTATCACCACCGCGGCGCCTATCTCAACGCGCTGGACAACATCCTCGCCTGGGACATGACCGATGCGCCGGTCTATCTGTGGACGCTGCCGATGTTCCACTGCAACGGCTGGTGCTTCCCGTGGACCATCGGCGCCGTCGCCGGCGCGCATGTGTGCCTGCGCCGGGTCGAGGCCGGGGCCATCTTCGCGGCCATCGAGCGCCACCGGGTGACGCATTTCTGCGGTGCGCCGGTGGTGCTCAACATGCTGATCAACGCCCCCGAGGAGGACAAGCGCAGCTTCGACTACACGCTCGAGATCATGACCGCCGCCGCGCCGCCGCCGGCGACGGTGATCGCCGCGATGGAGGCCATGGGCTTCCACATCACCCATGTCTACGGGCTTACCGAATCTTACGGGCCGGCCGTGGTCTGCGCCTGGCACGACGAATGGAACGATCTGCCGCCGGACGAGCGGGCGCGGATCAAGTCGCGCCAGGGCGTGCCCTACCAGGTCCAGGAAGGATTGATGGTCGCCGACGCCGAGACCCTCGCGCCATGCCCCGCCGACGGCGAAACGCTCGGCGAGGTGTTCATGCGCGGCAACAACACCATGAAGGGCTACCTCAAGAACCCCAAGGCGACCGCCGAGGCCTTCGCCGGGGGCTGGTTCCACACCGGCGATCTCGGCGTCATGCACGCGGACGGCTACATCGAGCTCAAGGACCGCTCGAAGGACATCATCATCTCGGGCGGCGAGAACATCTCGACCATCGAGGTCGAGAGCGTGCTCTATCGCCACCCTGCGGTACTCGAGGTCGCGGTGGTGGCGCGTCCCGACGAAAAATGGGGCGAGACGCCGTGCGCCTTCGTCACGCTGAAGGACGGCTCGGGCGCGGTGGACGAGGCCGGGCTCATCGCCTTCTGCCGCGATCGTCTGGCGCATTTCAAGGCGCCAAGGTCCGTGGTTTTCGGCCCCTTGCCGAAAACGTCGACGGGCAAAGTCCAGAAGTTCGTGCTGCGCGAGCGCGCGAAGGCGCTATAAAGGGCCCGCGATAGCGTCGGCCGACCGACGCACAACGAGTTCCGCCGGACCATGAGCGACCCCCTCCCCCTCGCCGCGCGCATTTCCGACCTCGCCAACAGCCGCGTGCTGTGTGTCGGCGACGTCATGCTCGATCGTTTCGTCTACGGCGAGGTCAGCCGCATCTCGCCCGAGGCGCCGATCCCGGTGTTCCGGATCACGCGCGAGGTGTCGATGCTCGGGGGTGCGGGCAACGTGGTGCGCAACGCGACCGCGCTGGGGGCCGCGGCGTGTTTGGTCGCCGTCGTCGGCGACGACCCGGTGGGGCGCGAGCTCACCCGCTTGGTCGGCGCCGAGCAAACGGTGGAACCCTACCTGATCATCGAGCGCGACCGCCCCTCGACGGTCAAGACGCGCTACATCGCCGACGGCCAGCAACTGTTGCGCGCCGACAGCGAAACGACGCGGCCGATCACCGCGAAGAGCGCCGATCGGCTCGTACAATCGGCGCGCGAAGAGATCTCCGGCTGCGACGTGGCGGTGCTCTCGGACTACGCCAAGGGCGCCCTCGGCCCGCAAGCGATCGAGGCGTTGATAACGGCGGCGCGCAACGCCGGCAAGCCGCTCGTCGTCGACCCCAAAGGGGGCGATTTCGGCCGCTATCGCGGCGCCACGGTGATCACGCCGAACGCGCGCGAGCTCGCCCGAGCGACGGGATTGGCCGCCGATGACGACGCCGGCGTCGCCGCCGCGGCTGAGGCGCTGATCGAGCGCTGCGAGATCGGCGCGGTCGTCGTCACCCGCGGCCGCGACGGCATGTCGGTGATCGAGAGCGACGGCACCGCAGAGCATCTCCCGGCGGCCGCGCGTGAAGTGTTCGACGTCTCGGGCGCCGGCGACACCGTGGTCGCCACGCTCGCCACCGCGCTCGGCCGCGGCGCGCCGCTCGCCGACGCGGCGCGGCTCGCCAACCACGCCGCCGGCATCGTCGTGGGCAAGGTGGGCACGGCGGTCGTCCACGCCGCCGATCTGTTGCACGCGCTCCACGCCGACGAGTGGTCGGCGATCGAGGCCAAGGTGGTTGCGCTCACGGGCGCGCTCGAGTGGGTCGAGCGCTGGCGCCGCAGGGGCTCGCGAGTTGGCTTCACCAACGGTTGCTTCGACCTCCTCCACCCCGGCCACGTCTCGCTGCTGGCCCAGGCCAAGGCGACGTGCGACCGGCTCGTCGTCGGCCTCAACGACGACGCCTCCGTGGCCCGCCTCAAGGGGCCCGACCGCCCGATCCAGCCCGAATCGGCGCGCGCCCAGGTGCTCGCCTCGCTCGCCAGCGTCGATCTTGTCGTGGTGTTCGCCGAGGACACGCCGATGGCGCTCATCGAGGCGCTGCGCCCCGACGTGCTGGTCAAGGGCGCCGATTACGGCCTCGACGAGGTCGTCGGCGCCGACCTGGTGCAAAGCTATGGCGGCAGGGTCGTGCTCGCCGAGCTTGCGCCGGGGCACAGCACCACGACCACGATCTCACGGATCGCGAGATAATACGCAAAGCCGCGATTCTCGCGGCTTTGGCTCGCGTTCACACGCCACGCAGGCTTGACGTAAGCGCGCGGCGGCCCTTGGGGAGCGGGCTGCGAAAGTCAAAACGGATTAGCCGTCCTGACTTTCGGGACGGGGGCGCAATTCACCACTCGCCACTCGGGCGACGCCGCACAACCGGGCAGCGGCAGCCGCTAGGCGTGCTGCAGGCGCACGATCTCGTCCTTTATTCGGAGTTTTTGGCGTTTTAACTGGGTAACGAGAAGACTATCGGGCAAGGGACGGTGGTTTTCGTCGTCAATGGCCTGTTCGAGCTCGGCGTGCTTGCTGCTTAATGAGGCAAGACGAGCATCAGCTTGCATATTCTATTCCCCGCTGGAATCGAGCGATTTTCCCTTGTGTCGAACTCCCAAAACCTTTGTATTCACCGGTGGAGGCGCGCATCCTCGGCCGAGGGCGACCTTCTCTAGGCAGGAACCAATCCATGGCGTTAGCCATGATCAGAGTATGACATAGTGATCGGCAGATGACCATACCGAGTCGCCTCATCGTCGGCATCAGCGGTGCCTCTGGCGTCATCTTCGGCGTGCGCCTGCTCGAGCTGCTGCGCCCGCTGCCGGTCGAGACCCACCTGGTAATGACCAAGACGGCGGACCTGACGCTCGCGTACGAGACCGGTCTCAAGCCGGCCGACGTGCGGGCGCTCGCCGACGTATCGCACTCGGTCGGCAACCTCGGCGCGGCGCCTGCGAGCGGGTCGTTCAAGGCGCTCGGCATGGTCATCGCGCCGTGCTCGATCCGCAGCATGTCGGAGATCGCGACCGGCGTGACGACGAGTCTGCTTACCCGCGCCGCCGACGTCACGCTGAAGGAACGCCGGCGCCTGGTGCTGCTGGTGCGCGAGACCCCCCTGCACGCGGGACATCTGCGCAACCTCACGGCGCTCGCCGAGCTCGGGGCCATCATCGCGCCGCCGGTGCCGGCGTTCTACCCCCTGCCCACCTCGGTCGCCGACATCGTCGATCATACGGCCGGCCGGGTGCTCGATCTGTTCGACTTCGACGCCGGCGTCGTCAAGCGCTGGGACGGGACCGCCCCCACGCGCGACCTGTCGGGCGCCGCCGTCAACAGTCGCCGCAAAGCGTAGCTGCGAGACGCGGCTCGATCTCGTCCCGAGAAAGCGTCGGGAACGTGCCGGCGAGCAGCGCGACGAGATCGGCGTGGTCGGCGGCATCGCCGAACTCCTCAAGATCGGCGGCCACCGACAGGTATCTCTCGAGATTCACGATCGCATCGGGAAGGCCGGAAGCGGACGCCTGCTCCGCGCCGGGTGAGCGCGTGAGCATGGCGGCGATCATCAGCTGCTCGACGCGTTCGGCGTCGATTTCGGCGGCGGCGACCCGCTGGCGCACCGCCTCCGCGGTCTTCTTCGGCGCCGTGGGCAACGCCGCCTTGAGACGTGCGCGCACCTGTCGCAAGGGCGCTACGATCTCTTGTTGCCACGGCCGCGACACGGCGAGCGCGCGGCTGAAATCGTCTTCGTCGAGGGTTCCGTATCCGCTCGCTCCCGCCCAGCAACAGAACAAGAGCATGTTGACGTCGATCCCGTGCCTGTCCTGCAACGCGAGGCACGCTGCCTCTACCCCCTCGCGCCCGTAGACTTCGACGGAGAAGTCCCAGAACGCATCTGCGTGGTCGTTCTCGGTGTCATTCTTTGCCAAACGCACCTCCTCGCAATTGCTGCGTGTGTGACTACCGTTTGACGGTGAATTCCGTTAGTCTATCCGTTTACGAACGGGTGAATCCAGGAATCGATGGGCGAAAAGGACTCAAAGAAACAGCAACTGGTCGAGCTGCGCGAGGAACATCGCAAGCTCGATACGGCGATCGAAGAGCTGATCGCGACGAGAGCGTTCGACCAGATCGAGCTCCAACGGCTCAAGAAGCGCAAGCTTCAACTCAAAGACGAGATCACACGCCTGGAAAGCTCGATCCTACCCGACATCATCGCCTAGTGGTCTAAGCCGGCTCCTTGTTGCGCTGCTTGTGCGCGTACATCGCCTTGTCGGCGTTGGCGAGCGCCGAGCCGACATCCTCACCCGCCTTGAAGCAATAGGCGCCGTAGGCGACGGCGAGCGGAATCTCGTTGCCCTCCCACGACGCCGGGTTGGCGGCGATCGTGGCCGCGAGCGAAGCGGCCTTTTCGTTCGCCGTCGCCTTGTCGGCCTGGGCCAGGATAACGCCGAACTCGTCGCCGCCGAGGCGCCCCACTACGTCGGATTCGCGCACGTTCTCGAGCAGGAGTTGCGCAACCTTCATGAGCGCGGCGTCGCCCGCCGCGTGGCCATAACTGTCGTTGATCGCCTTGAGGCCGTTGAAGTCGAAGTAGAGCACGCTCGAGGGCGCGCCGTAGCGCTGTGAGTACGCCATGATACGCGACGTCTCGCGCACGAATGCGCGGCGGTTGGCGATCGGCGCCAGCGTGTCCTGGTCGGCGAGTTGTTCGAGGTGTTCGAGCCGGGCGTGGGTCGCCTGGAGATCCCGCCGCAGCCGGTCGACCTCCTCCATCAGCGACATGAGGGCGGCGCGAACCTTGGGCGTCAGCTCGGCCTCGGGGATGCCCATGACCGTCGCGACATCGCTGATCTGTCGCGGGGCCGCTGACGGCGACACCGATCCGACCCTCGATTTGCGACGCACCGGGCCGACGCCGCGAACCGGCGATGTTGGACCAATTTTCATGGACTGGCGGCTTCTCCGCGCTAGCTGGCGAATTCGATCGGCCCCGCCCGCCGGAGCCACGCTACCGTGGGTTTTGATCCGACGCTAGTTCGAACAGCGTTAACAAATCCTTGTAGTGGAACGGGTCGCTTCGGCTCTCCGCCTTGCCGCCCCGCCGGCCAACACTATAATGGCGAACCTGAAACTCGGGGGCAAGGGACCATGCAGGACACGCCCGTGGTCGCCATCGTCATGGGCAGCCAGTCGGACTGGGAGACGATGCGCCACGCCGCCGCAACCCTCGAAAGCCTTGGCGTGCCCCACGAGGTGCGCATCGTTTCGGCCCACCGCACGCCCGAGCGCATGTGGAAATTCGCGACCGGAGCCCGCGAGCGGGGCCTGAAGGTCATCGTCGCCGCCGCCGGCGGGGCGGCGGCGCTTCCCGGCGCGATCGCCGCGCTCACCCCGATCCCCGTCCTCGGCGTGCCCATGCACGGCTGGGCGGTGCAGGGCATGGACGCGCTGCTGTCGATGGCGCAGATGCCGTCGGGCTACCCGGTGGGGACGCTCGCCATCGGCAAGCCCGGCGCCATCAACGGCGCGCTGCTCGCCGCCGCGATCGTCGCGCTCGGCGACGAAGAGGTCGCCGCGGCGCTCGACCGCAGACGCGCCGAACAGACCGCCGCCGTACCCGAAACCCCCTCCGATCACGGCTGAGCCGCAGAGCCGCGCTGCGAGCGTAGCCGCGGTGCTCGCCGCCGCGGCGGCGGCGATCGTCATCTGGGGCGGCACGCCGATCGTCACCAAGATCGCGGTGGCGCAAGTCGATCCGCTGGTCGTCGGCATGCTGCGCACGCTGCTGGCGGCGGCGGTCATCGCCCCGATCGCCTTCCTCGCCCGCATCGCCCGGCCGCGGACGGCGGCAGAGATCGGCTTGCTGGCGGCGTCGGCGATCGGCGGGTTCATCGTCTTCCCGGTGTTGTTCAGCCTCGGCCAGCGCCATACGTCGGCGTCGCACGCGGCGCTGATCCTGGCCACGCTGCCGCTGTTCACCGGCCTCTTCGCGGCGATCATCGAGCGGCGCATGCCGGGGCCGCGCTGGTGGCTCGGGGCGGCGGTCGCCATCGGCGGCGAGGTCCTGTTGGTCGGGCTCCGCTTCGGCTTCGAGGGATCGGACGCGGGTCTCGAAGGCGATCTTCTCATCGTCGCCTCGTGCGCCGCCGCGTCGATGGGCTACGTCGCCGGCGGCAGGCTGTCGCGGAGTCTCGGCACCTGGCCGACGACGCTGTGGGGCATCACCGCCGCCGGGCTCGTCCTCCTGCCGGCGCTGCCCTTCGCCGCGCGTGACGTGGCGTGGGGGGCGGTGAGCACGGCGAGCTGGGCGAGCATCGGCTACCTGGCGTTTCTGTCGACCATCCTCGCCTATGTCGCCTGGTACTGGGCGCTAGGCAGAGGCGGCATCGCGCGCATCGGCATCACCCAGTTCGCCCAGCCGGTGGTCAGCCTGGCACTCGCCGTCGCCATTCTCGGCGAGGCGATGACGTTGCCGCTCGCCGCCACGGCGGCCTGCATCGTCGCCGGAATCTGGATCGCCCAGCGGCGCCGGGAGCCTGTCCGAAAATAGTCTTTCGGCCCCGGCAACGGACCGGATTGAGTTTGTCTGCGACATCTGCTTGTATCGGATCGGCCGTCACGACCAACGTGACCAGCTCCAATCGATGTGAGCCCGCCATGTCCCTGACGAGACTATCCCGCCGCCTGCTGCTGATCGTAATCGTCGCCGCCTCGTGGAGCTTGGCGGCGCCTCCCGCCGATGCGAAGTCCGCGGTCGAGATCGATGTCGGCGTCGACGAAACGCTGAAGCAGTTCTTCGCCGAGGTCGGCGGGGCCAAGGCGCTCGCCGACAAATCGGCCGGCCTTCTCGTCTTCCCGACCGTCATCAAGGCCGGTTTCGGCATCGGTGGCGAATACGGCGAGGGCGCCCTGCGCATCGGCGGCGAGACCGCCGATTACTACAACACCGCCGCCGCCTCGATCGGCCTTCAGTTCGGGGCCCAGGCGCGCTCGGTGATCCTCATGTTCATGACCGACGAGGCACTCGACGAATTCCGGCGAAGCGATGGTTGGGAGGTCGGCGTCGACGGGTCGGTGGCGCTGATCACGATCGGCGCGGGCGGCGCGATCGACAGCCACAGCATTACCGACCCGATCATCGGCTTCGTCTTCGGCGAGAAGGGGTTGATGTACAATCTGACCCTCGAAGGCTCGAAGATGACCAAGCTCAACAAATAGCGCGACCGGGCCGCGGTTCCGCCGAAGGGCTGGCTCGCTGGCGGCCTCAGACGCCGGGCGCGGCGCGGCGCGATCGGGTACGGCGGCGCAGTCGCCCGGGTTCGGGCACGAATTTCCGCAGCCGTCCGATCACCTTGGGCAGCCTCATCGCGTCGGCGATGCGGCGATCGAGGAACGCCCAGGTCGCGGCGCCGCCTTCGGACCCGTCCTCGAGCCAGTAGAACAGCGTCGATGCGTAGACCGCGGCGAGCAGCCCGCGCTTGGTATAGAAGTTGAAGTCGGTCGCCTCGTCGCCGGCGGCGCGCCACATGGCGTCGACGGTGCGCCAGAGCGCGCGCATCGCCTGCGGCGCGTTCGACGGCAGCGCGGCGTGGGCGAGCGCCAGGCGCAGCGCCTCGCGATGGTCGCGGTCGCGCTCGAGACGCAGACGCACCGCGGTGGCGAGGCGTTCGCGCACGCGCATCGAGGCGAGGTCGCGCCGCTCGAGCTCCTCGAGCATGCGGCGGTCGCCCTCGGCGCTCCACAACGCGAGCACGTCGGCGAT
>JAZFVR010000114.1:0-2779 GCA_036447835.1 Alphaproteobacteria bacterium
TCCCCCTCGACTAGGGCGCCCCAGGCGCCCTTTTTTTGTCCGCCGCGCGGGCTCGCGGTTTAACAGGCCTATGCGGTCTTCGGGATCGCGGAATGGCGCTCCGCGTAGCGTTCGAACGCCGCCAGGATCTCGGCGCTCGTGCGCCGCGCGCCCGTCTGCAGATATTCCATGGCGGTGAGCGCGGCCGCGTGCGCCTCTTCGCCCGATCCCGCCACGCAGTCCTCGGCGACGCGGCAGAAATAGTCGTGCTGGTGGCCGTCGACGAAGGTGTAATGGACGCAGACGTCGGTGAGGCCGCCGGTGAGAACGAGGGTGTCCGCCCCGAGGCCCTTGAGCAGGATTTCGAGGTCGGTGCCGAAGAAGCTCGAGTAGCGGCGCTTGCGGATGAAATAGTCGTCCGCCCCCATCCCCGCCTGGTCGGCGATCTCGGTGCGCTCGTCGCCCTCGAGGCAATGGACGTCCTCCTCGCCGTCGAGCTCGCGGCCGAAGTCGACCATGTCGCGCCGGTGGGCCTCCTGGATGAAGATCACGGGGATTGCGCATTCGCGCGCCTTGTCGATGAGCACCCGCGCGCGCGCCATGCGCTCGGCATAGCCGCTCATGTGAGGGATGCCCGAGGTTTCGCGAGGCATGAAACCGCCCTTCTGGATGTCGATGGCGAGCAGCACCGGGCGGCCTTCGATGAGCTCCCGCGCCTTTCGTGTTTGCATCGCCGTATCCCCTAATTTCCTGTGGTAACCATGTGGGATAGAGGCCGTCTCCGGCAAGCGTAACCCGCCTCCTTCGGCCCCGCCCCCTGCAAGGCGTAGGGGCCGGTTCCGAACCTGCCCCTACATCTCGACGAAAACGATCACTGCCGCAACAGCTCGCGCGAGACGATCACGCGCATGATCTCGTTGGTGCCCTCAAGGATCTGGTGCACGCGCACGTCGCGCAGGTAGCGCTCGACCGGGTAGTCGCGCAGGTACCCGTAGCCGCCGTGGATCTGCAGCGCCTCGTTGCAGACGTTGAAGCCGACATCGGTGGCGAAGCGCTTGGCCATGGCGCAGCGCATCGTCGTGCGCGGCTCGCCGGCGTCGAGGGCGGCGGCGGCGCGCAGGATCATCAGCCGCGCCGCCTCGATGTCCGTCGCCATGTCGGCGAGCTTGAACTGCAGCGCCTGGAAGTCGGCGAGGCGCTGGCCGAACTGCTCGCGCACGAGCATGTGCTCGCGCGCCGCCTCGAGGCTCGCGCGCGCGGCGCCGATCGAGCACGCGCCGATGTTGATGCGCCCGCCGTCGAGCGCGCGCATCGCCATCCTGAAGCCCTCGCCCTCGGGTCCGAGGCGGTTGGCGACCGGCACGCGGCAGTCCTCGAACATGACCATCGCCGTCGGCTGGCTGTGCCAGCCGAGCATCCGCTCCAGCTTGCCGAAACCGAGGCCCTTGGCGCCGTCCTCGACGACGACGCAGGAGATGCCGTCCGGCCCGTCTTCGCCGGTGCGCAGCATGGTGAGGTACATGTCGCTCGCCGAGCCGCCCGAGATGAACGCCTTCGAGCCGTTGACGACGTAGTCGTCGCCGTCGCGTAACGCCCGCGTCTTGAGCGCTGCGGCGTCCGAGCCCGCGCCCGGCTCGGTGAGGCAATAGCTGGCGATCATATCCATGGTGCACATCTTCGGCAGCCAGCGCCGGCGCTGCTCGTCGTCGCCGAAGCTGTCGATCATCCACGCCGCCATGTTGTGGATCGAAAGGAACGCCGCGGTCGACGGGCAGGCGGCGGCGAGCTCCTCGAAGATGATCGCCCCCTCGATACGCCCGAGGCCGGCGCCGCCGACGTCTTCGCGCACGAAGATCGCGGCGAGGCCGAGCCCGGCCGCCTTCTTCAGCGTCTCGACCGGGAAGATGCATTTCTCGTCCCACTCGGCGGCGAACGGCGCCATCTCGTTGGCGGCGAAGTCGCGGGCGAGGTCCTGTATCGCGCGTTGCTCCTCGGAAAGCTCGAAGTCCATGGGCGGCGCTTTCGCTTGTCCTGCGGGTTCCGCCGACTGTACCCCGGACCGCGAAGCAAGCAAATGGCGCGTCGACCAAACTGCGGCTTGCAACCGGCGGCGCGGGAGGCTATGTCAGGCCCATGATCGCATGCGCTGGAAGCGACGCGTGACGACCCCCGAAAAACCGGCGCCGCTCGGCGCCTTCCCCCGCACCCGGTTGCGCCGCAACCGCCGCGACGACTGGTCGCGCCGCCTCGTCGCCGAGGGCCGTCTCACGGCCGACGACCTGATCTGGCCGGCCTTCGTTCACGGCGGCGACGGCCGCATCGAGGTCGACTCCATGCCCGGCCAGGCGCGGTTGTCGATAGCGCTGCTGGTCGAGGCAGCGCAGGAGGCGAAAGACCTGGGCATACCGGCGATCGCCGTGTTCCCGGTCATCCCCGACGAGCGCAAGTCGCCCGACGGCGACGAGGCGTGCAACCCCGACAACCTCGTCTGCCGCGCCGTCGCCGCGGTGAAGGCCGCCGTGCCCGGCCTCGGCGTCATGTGCGACGCGGCGCTCGACCCGTTCACCAGCCACGGCCACGACGGCCTCCTGCGCGACGGCTATGTGGTCAACGACGAGACCGTCGAGGTGCTGTGCCGCCAGGCGCTGGTGCAGGCCGAGGCCGGCTGCGACATCATCGCGCCGTCGGACATGATGGACGGGCGCGTCGGCGCCATCCGCCGGGCGCTCGACGAGGAGGGTCACGAGCGCGTGCGCATCATGGCCTACGCCGCCAAGTATGCCTCGGCGTTCTACGGCCC
>JAZFVR010000115.1:0-3039 GCA_036447835.1 Alphaproteobacteria bacterium
TGCCGACCAGGGCGATCCATGCTTGTTCGGAGCCTGGCGGGCATGCAGTTGCCACGGCACGCGTAGTTACAACCGATTAACGTTAACACCCGGTTAATGGCGCAATCGCGGACTCTCAAACCGTGAGTCATCCGACACACGGGCGCACGCAACGTGCCCGTTTGGGAAGGAGCGAGCTAAGTGATTGAAAAATATGGTGCCCAGGGGCGGAATCGAACCACCGACACGGGGATTTTCAGTCCCCTGCTCTACCAACTGAGCTACCTGGGCTTGGGTTCGGAACACCGGCTTATACGGAAATTCGCCATCGCTGTCCAGAGCCCGCGGTCGGGCGAAAACGGCCCTCGGCGCGGCCCTCGCACGCGTCGAACGAGGGGCGTCGACGGCGCGTCAGTCGCTATCCGAATCGCCGTCCGAAGCGGCCGATTCGCGCTCTCTGCCGGGGATGACGTAGGCGCCTTCGAGCCAGCGCCCGAGGTCGACGTCGGCGCAGTGGCGCGAGCAGAACGGCGCGAAGCCCCGGCTCATTGGCCGGGCGCAGACGAGGCAGCGCGCCCGGCCCTTTTGGGGTTTCTTCCCGGCCGCCGCCGACGTCGGTTCCAATGCACGCGCTCCGCTCATTCGCTGACCATATCATACGCCTCACGGGCGCAAGCCGCGTCCTCGCGCACCTCGAGGGGGCGCCCGAGCGTCTCACCGAGCGCCGCCAGCACGCCGGATTCGGGCGACGACAGCGCTACCGCCACCTCGGGCGCGGCGATCACGGCGACCGGCCCCGGCGCCGCCTCGCGCACCACCGCGCGGGCGATGTCGAGCGCGACGCTGAGCGCGGTCTTTCGCCGCCGGCCCGCGCGCGGCTCGCACAACGCCTCGGCGAGCGACGGGCGCCGGCGCCGGCGCGTCATCTCGAGCAGCCCGAGGCGGGTGAAGCCGGTGGGCGCGTTGACCGCGCGATCGGGGCCGAGGGCGTCGCGGAACGCCTCGAACAGCTGGCGCTGGTGCGCGACGCGCGTCATGCGGGCGAAGTCAATGACGATCAGGCCGCCGATCGCCCTGATCCGCAGCTGGCGGGCGATCTCGGCCGCCGCCTCGAGATTGGCACGCAACAGGTTCGACTGGGCGTCGCCCGCACCGCCTCCGGCGCCGCCGGTGTCTACGTCGATCGCGGTCAGCGCCTCGGTCTCCTCGATGGTGCACGCGCCGCCCGAAGGCAGCGCGATGCGCGTCTCGAGCGCCTCGTCGAGCGCGGCTTCGACGCCGAAGTGTTCGAAGATCGGCTCCGCCTCGCGGTATGCCTCGATGCGCGCCTCGAGGTCGGGGGCGAAGCGCGCGCAATAGCGCTTGGCCTCGGCGAGCGCCGCCGCCGAATTGATGACGACGCGCTTCAAGTCCGCACCGGCGTTGTCGCGCAGCGCGCGCACCAGCGGATCGCCGTCGCCGTGGAGGCGGGCCGGCGCCGCGGCGGCGCCGCGGGCCTTCTCGATCTCCGCCCACAGCGCACGCAGCTCATCGGCGTCGCGGACGATCTCGTCGGCCGCCACGCCCGCCGCCGCGGTGCGCACGACGAAGCCCTCGTCGCCTTGCACGAAGCCGCCGACGAGGGCCTCCAGGCGCTTGCGCTCGGTCTGGTCGTCGATGCGGCGGGAAACGGCGATGTCGCCCCGCCCCGGCGCATAGACGAGGTGGTGGCCGGCGAGCGCGGGCCGCATGGTAAGCCGCGCACCCTTGTCGCCGATCGCGTCGCGGGTGACCTGCACGACCACCGCCTCGCCTTCGTGCACATACTCGCCGATGGGCGCGACCGGCTGCTCCGGGTCGGGGCGCGCGTCGTCGGCGTTGAGGAAGCCGGGGCGCTCGGCCCCGATGTCGACGAACGCTGCCTGCAGCCCGGGCGCCACGCGGGTGACGCGGCCGAGGTAGAGATCGCCGACGATGCTCTCGGAGCCGGCGCGGTGGTGGAAGACCTCGACCGTGCGCCCGCCCGCGAGCAGCGCGACGCGCGTCTCGCCGGGGGCGACGTCGACGGCGATGGTGTCGATCACGGGGCGCTCGCTCGCACGCCGGCGCCGGCGAGCAGCGCCGCCGTCTCGCATAGCGGCAGGCCGACGACGTTGGTGTACGAACCGTTGATCCAGCGCACCAGCGCCGCCGCCCGACCCTGGATCGCGTAGGCCCCGGCCTTGTCGCGCCACTCGCCGCTCGCGATGTAGCCGTCGATGTCGCGCCGGTCGAGGCGCTTGAACCTGACCGCGGTGGCGACGAGGCGGCGATGCTCGCGGCCCTCGCCGTCGACCACGCAGACGCCGCCGTAAACCGTGTGCCGGCGCCCCGAAAGACGCTCGAGGCAGCGGCGTGCGGCATCGGCATCGACGGCCTTGGGCAGCACGCGGCGGCCGCAGGCGACGACGGTGTCGGCGCCGAGCACCACGGCACCCACATGACGCCGGGCGACCGCTCGCGCCTTGTCGCGGGCGAGGCGCGCGGCGAGCGCACGCGGCATCTCCCTGGGCAAAGGGAATTCGTCGGGATCGGCGGGATCGACGAGGTCGGGCGCAAGCCCGATCAGGCGCAGGAGATCGAGCCGGCGCGGCGACGCCGAGGCCAGAACGAAGCGCGGCGCGCGCGTGCCTTCCGTCATCTCGCCGTCGGGGTTACTTGTAGCGGTAAGTGATCCGGCCCTTGGTCAGATCGTAGGGCGTCATCTCGACGGTCACCCGGTCGCCGGCCAAAACGCGGATCCGGTTCTTGCGGATCTTGCCCGACGTGTGGGCGAGAATCTCGTGGTCGTTGTCGAGCTTGACGCGGAACATCGCGTTGGGCAGCAGTTCGGTCACGGTGCCCGGAACCTCGAGGATGTCTTCCTTCGCCATATCTCCTTTGCCTTGCGCGAGATTGCAGGCAACATGCGAGCAAATCCCGGTTGCGTCAAGGGGTTTGGGCGCTTGCCGGAGGTCGCGGGCGCAACGCGGCGAGCCGCCTAGGAGCCTGTCCGGGTAATGGTCACGGGCTGCACCGCGTTTTCGAGGCCTCGGGCTAGGA
>JAZFVR010000116.1:0-2174 GCA_036447835.1 Alphaproteobacteria bacterium
TCGTCGCCGATGACGCGCGGATCGAGCATGCGCGAGGTCGAATCGAGCGGATCGACGGCCGGGTAGATGCCGAGCTCGGCGATCTGCCGGCTCAGCACCGTGGTCGCGTCGAGGTGCGCGAACGACGTCGCCGGCGCCGGGTCGGTGAGGTCGTCGGCGGGAACGTAGATCGCCTGCACCGAGGTGATCGAACCCTTCGTCGTCGAGGTGATGCGCTCCTGCAGGTTACCCATTTCGGTGGCCAGCGTCGGCTGGTAGCCGACCGCGCTGGGGATGCGCCCCAAGAGCGCCGAGACCTCGGAGCCCGCTTGTGTGAAGCGGAAGATGTTGTCGATGAACAGGAGGACGTCCTGCCCCTCCTCGTCGCGGAAGTATTCGGCGAGCGTCAACCCGGAGAGACCGACACGCGCCCGCGCGCCCGGCGGCTCGTTCATCTGGCCGTAGACGAGCGCCGCCTTGGAGCCGTCGCCCTCGAGGTCGATGACCCCCGATTCGATCATCTCGTGGTAGAGGTCGTTGCCCTCGCGGGTGCGCTCGCCGACGCCGGCGAACACCGAGTAGCCGCCGTGCGCCTTGGCGATGTTGTTGATGAGCTCCATGATGATCACGGTCTTGCCCACGCCGGCGCCGCCGAACAGGCCAATCTTGCCGCCCTTGGCGTAGGGCGCGAGCAGATCGACGACCTTGATGCCGGTGACCAGGATCTCGGCCTCGGTCGACTGGTCGATGAATTCGGGCGCCGGCGCGTGAATCGGCGCGCTGCGCTTGGCGTTGAGCGGGCCGCGCTCGTCGATCGGCTCGCCGACGACGTTGATGATGCGTCCCAAAGTCTCGGGCCCTACGGGCACGACGATCGGCCCGCCGGTGTCGACCACCTCGCGGCCGCGCACCAGGCCTTCGGTCGAGTCCATGGCCACCGTGCGCACGGTCGATTCTCCCAGGTGCTGCGCCACTTCGAGCACCAGGCGCTTGCCGTTGTTCTCGGTGTGCAGTGCATTGAGGATCGCGGGCAGGTCGCCCTCGAACTTGACATCGATGACGGCGCCGATGACCTGGACGACCTTGCCGACAATGTTCTTCATGATATTGCTCCCCTAAACGTCGATTACCGGGCCGCGCGCCTCACAGCGCCTCGGCGCCGGTGACGATCTCGATCAGCTCCTTGGTGATCGCCGCCTGGCGCGTGCGATTGTAATGCAGCGTCAGCTTGTCGATCATCTCGCCGGCGTTGCGCGTGGCGTTGTCCATGGCCGTCATGCGCGCCGCCTGCTCGCTCGCCGCACTCTCGAGGAGTGCGCGGAACAGCTGCACCGCAAGGTTGCGCGGCAGCAGGTCGGCGAGAATCTCTTGCTCGTCCGGCTCATACTCATAGATCGCGCGCGGTCCGGTGTCGGCCGCCGCCTCGTCGTCGCCGTCGCCCCCGGGCGCGCCATAAGGCACCAGCCGCTGCACCGTGACCTCCTGGCTGATCACCGACTTGAAGCGGTTGTAGACGATGGTGCAGACGTCGAACGCGCCCTCGTCGAACATGGCGCCGAGGCGCTCGGTGATGGCGAGCGCCTTGTCGAAGCGGAGGCCGCCCTTGTCGATCTCCTCGATGGTATCGATGATGAGGTCGCCGAACTCGCGCCTGAGCTGGTCGCGGCCCTTGCGCCCGAGGCAGAGAATCTTCACCGTCTTGCCCGCCGACTTCAGCTCCCCGACCATGGCGCGCACGGCGCGCACGATCGCCGTGTTGAAGCCGCCGCAAAGGCCGCGGTCCGACGAGGTGACGACCACCAGGTGGGTATCGTCGGCGCCGGTGCCGGCGAGCAGCCTGGGCGCGCTCGCGGTGCCAGCGACGCTCGCGGCGATGGCCCCCAGCATGCGTTCCATACGCTCGGCGTAGGGGCGCGAGGCCTCGGCGTGCTCCTGGGCGCGGCGCAGCTTCGACGCCGCCACCATCTTCATCGCCTTGGTGATCTTCTGCGTCGACTTGACGCTCTTGATCCGGATGCGCAGTTCCTTGAGGGTGGCCATGCCGCGTGCTTTCGGGGCTCGTCGCCGGCGTCAGGCGAAGGTGCTCGAGTAGCCGCCGACGATCGTCTTGAGCCTGCCCTCGCTCTCGTCGGAAAGGGCACCCTCGTCGCGAATCGTCGCCAGCAGGTCGGCGTGCTTGTCGCGCAGCTCGGACA
>JAZFVR010000117.1:0-4880 GCA_036447835.1 Alphaproteobacteria bacterium
AGCCATGTCAAAGGCTTGCTGGATTGCCGGAACGAGTCCGGCAATGACGACAAACCCTCAGTTCGAGTGTTTGCGCACGATTTCTGAGCTCGGGGATTGCGTCTTCGCGGACTACTTCGCGCCCTTCTTGGCGATCTCGTCGAGCTGACGCTGCATGGCGTTGAGCCTGAGCTTGAGGTCGGCGAGCTCGCTCTCGCGGTCGGCGGCGGTGGCTCCGCTATCGCCGGTGGCCGCGGCGCCGGCACCGCCCTCGTCGGCCTGCCCGGCGCCGACGGGCGCGAACATGTTCATGGCGCGCTGGAACATCGCCATGTTGGTCTTGCCCATGTCGTCGATCTGCTTGAACGGGAAGAAGCCGCCGAAGGTGTCCTCGAGATAGGTGCGCATCTGCTCCTGGTTGCTGGTGAAGGTCTCCATGCTGAGCTCGAGGTAGCGCGGCACGACGCTCGACAGACTGTCGCCGTAGAAGCCGATGAGCTGGCGCAGGAAGCCGATGGGGAGCAGGTTGTGGCCCTTGCTCTCCTCCTCCATGATGATCTGGGTCAGCACCGAGCGCGTGATGTCCTCGCCGGTCTTGGCGTCGTAGACGACGAAGTCGGTGCCTTCCTTAACCATGCCGCACAGGTGATCGAGGGTGACGTAGCTGCTGGTCGCGGTGTTGTAGAGCCGCCGATTGGCGTATTTCTTGATGGTGACCGGCGCGTCCGTCTTGTTGGCGGCTCTTGGGGACATGGCTCAGGGTAGCCTCGGCAAAGCGCGACGGCGGGGTCGCCGGCGCGCGATCGGCCGAAAGCCTACAATACACCTTGTTGCACTGCAAACATTGCGATGGGCGGGCGGGCGCCCGCGCCCGCCGGTGGCGGAGGGCGGGGCGCTGGCGTATAGTCCGGCGATGGCCGACGCGCCCGATCTCGACAGCCTCGCCCGGCGTTTCCTCGACCTGTGGCAGGACCAGGTGGCGGCGACCGTGTCCGATCCGGCGCTCGCCGATTGGATGGCGCGGCTCCTCGCGGCGCCGGCCGGCGCCGTGAGCGGCCGCGGGCAACCGGAGAACGAGCAGGAGGACGATGCCGACGCCGCCGCCGACCGCCCGCGTGGGGCCGCGCCCGCTGCCGCTGCATCTGGCGCGGGCGACGGGTCTGTGGAGCAGCTCGCTCGCCGCCTTGCCGCTTGCGAGGAACGGCTCGCTGCCCTGGAGTCCCGCCTTGAAGGGGCCCGCGGCGGCGCTCGCCGCGCCCCTCGCCGCGGCCGATCCTGAGGCGCTCGCCGCGGCCCTCGCCGGCGAGGCGACGCGGCGGCTCGAGGAGATGCTCGCCGGCATCGAGGCCTATCGCCGCCATCCCTACCGCCGCACCTTGCGCGACCCGCCGGCGCTTTGGCGCGAGGGAACGACGTGCCTGCTCGATTACGGCGCCCGGCGCAAGGACCGGGACGCGGCGCTGCCGGCGCTGTTCGTGCCGTCGCTCATCAACCGCGCGTACATCCTCGATCTGTCGCGCCGCCACAGCCTGATGCGCGACCTCGCCGGGCGCGGCGTGCGCCCGCTGCTCGTCGACTGGGGCGTTCCCGGAGAGGAAGAGCGCGGCTTCGGCCTCGACGATTACGTCGCCGGCCGCCTCGAGGCGGCGCTCGACGCCGCGGTCGCCGCCTGCGGCGGGCCGGTCGCGGTGGTCGGCTACTGCATGGGCGGGCTGCTGGCGCTGGCGCTGGCGCTGAGGCGCCCGCGGGACGTGCGCGGCCTGGCGCTGCTGGCGACGCCGTGGGACTTCCACGCCGACAACGCCGCCATCGGCCGCCTGCTCGCCGCGGCGCAGGCGCCGCTCGATATGCTGCTGGCGTCGCTCGGCGAATTCCCCGTCGACCTGCTGCAGACGATGTTCACCTGGACCGAGCCGACGCTCGTCGCCGGCAAGTTCCGGGCCTTCGCACGCCTCGACCCGGAGAGCCCGCACGCCGAGGACTTCGTCGCGATCGAGGACTGGCTCAACGACGGCGTGCCGCTCGCGGCTGCGGTGGCGCGCGAATGCCTGGTCGGCTGGTACGGCGACAACGAGCCGGCGCGCGGCGCCTGGCGCGTCGCCGGCACAGCCGTGCGGCCCGAGGACCTCGCCGTGCCGGCGTTGGTCGTGGTGCCCGGGCGCGACCGCATCGTGCCGCCCGCCTCGGCCGCCGCGCTCGCCGATGCGATCCCCGGCGCCGAGCGGCTGGTGCCGCGGGCGGGCCATATCGGCATGGTCGTCGGCGGCGCCGCGCGCGAACGCCTGTGGCGGCCGCTCGGCGCCTGGCTGCGGGCGCGACACTGACGGAAGGGAACGGGGGTCACGAAAAATTGTTGCAGTGCAGCATATTTCGATTGCATTTGGCGTTCAACGCCGTACAAACCACGGTTATGGTTCGTGCAACGATGTCCCGTCGGTTGGAATGCGCGAAGCGTTCCGCGACGCGGCCAGCTCGCAAGGGGAAACAATCATGACCGACATCGTCATCGCCAGCGCCGCCCGCACGCCGGTGGGCGCCTTCTCGGGCGGCCTCGGCTCGCTCGCCGCCTCCGAGCTCGGCAGCATCGCCATCGGCGAGGCGCTCAAGCGCGCCGGCGTCGACGCCGCCGAGGTGTCCGAGGTGATCATGGGCCAGATCCTCGCCGCCGGGCAGGGCCAGAACCCGGCGCGCCAGGCGTCGATCGGCGCCGGCGTTCCGGCCGAGGTGCCCGCCTGGGGCGTCAACCAGCTGTGCGGCTCGGGCCTGCGCACGGTGGCGCTCGGCTACCAGGCGATCCTCGGCGGCGCCAGCGACATCGTCGTCGCCGGCGGCCAGGAGAGCATGACCCAGGCGCCCCACTGCGTGCACCTGCGCAACGGCACCAAGATGGGCCCGGCCGAGCTCGTCGACACCATGATCAAGGACGGCCTGTGGGACGCCTTCAACGGCTACCACATGGGCAACACCGCCGAGAACGTCGCCGAACGCTGGCAGATCACGCGCGAGGAGCAGGACGCCTTCGCCGCGGCCTCGCAGCAGAAGGCGGAAGCCGCGCAGAAGGCGGGCCGCTTCACCGACGAGATCGTTCCGGTCACGGTCAAGATGCGCAGAGAGGAGATCGTCGTCGACGCCGACGAGCATCCGCGCCACGGCACCACCGCCGAGAGCCTGGCCAAGCTCAGGCCGGCCTTCGCCAAGGACGGCACGGTGACCGCCGGCAACGCCTCGGGCGTCAACGACGGTGCCGCCGCGATGGTGCTGATGAGCGCGGACGAGGCGGCGAAGCGCGGCATCGCGCCGCTCGCGCGCATCGTCTCGTGGGCTCAAGCCGGCGTCGACCCGGCGATCATGGGCTCGGGCCCGATCCCGGCGAGCAGGCGCGCGCTCGAGCAGGCGGGCTGGAGCACCGACGACCTCGACCTCGTCGAGGCCAACGAGGCGTTCGCCGCCCAGGCCTGCGCCGTCAACAAGGATCTCGGCTGGGACACCGACAAGGTCAACGTCAACGGCGGCGCCATCGCGCTGGGGCACCCGATCGGCGCCTCGGGCGCGCGGGTGCTGACCACGCTCCTGCACGAGATGGTCCGGCGCGACGCCAGGAAGGGCCTGGCGACGCTGTGCATCGGCGGCGGCATGGGCATCGCCATGTGCGTCGCCCGCGACTGACGGGTCGTTGAGTTATGTTCATGCCGGAAGGTGTGTATCGTATAGACGGAACGTGACGCGCCCCGGGCGGGGCGGCGTCACGGCAACAGGGAGGCGGACATGGCGCGTGTGGCATTGGTCACCGGGGGCACCCGGGGCATCGGCGCGGCGATCTCGAAGGCGCTCGGCGACGCCGGCTACGACGTCGCCGCCACTTACGGCGGCAACGTCGAGGCGGCCGAGGCGTTTAAGAACCAGACCGGCATCCCGGTCTACAGATGGGACGTATCGAGCTTCGAGGCCTGCGCCGACGGCGTCGTCCGGGTCGCCGGCGACCTCGGCCCGGTCGAGGTGCTCGTCAACAACGCCGGCATCACCCGCGACACCACGCTGCACCGCATGGCGGCCGAGCAATGGGACGCGGTCATCGCCACCAACCTCACCTCGTGCTTCAACATGACGCGCAACGTCATCGAGCCGATGCGCGCCGCGGGCTTCGGCCGCATCGTCAACATCGCCTCGATCAACGGCCAGAAGGGCCAGTTCGGCCAGGTCAACTACTCGGCGGCCAAGGCCGGCATGCTCGGCTTCACCAAGGCGCTGGCGATCGAGAACGCGACCAAGGGCGTCACCATCAACGCCGTGGCGCCGGGCTACATCAACACCGAGATGGTCGCCGCCGTGCCGGAGCCGGTGATGGAGAAGATCGTCGCCCAGATCCCCGTCGGGCGCATCGGCGAGGCTGACGAGATAGCGCGCGCCGTGGTCTTCCTCGCCTCCGACGACGCCGGGTACGTCACCGGCTCGACGCTCACCGTCAACGGCGGCCAGTACATGGTCTAGCCGCGCGGCGGCACCGCGCCGTTGCGACGCCGGGGCCTGCCTTGCGCAGCCCGTCGAACTTACACCGCCACGAAAGAGGGAGGGCCAAAGCCCTCCCTTTCCGCCGCGTCGGCACTCACGCTCGGCGTCAGGGAACGATCGCAAAGACGCGCGCGGGAAAGCCCGAACCCTTCTTCGGCTTTGGCCAGGTGGCGACGACCATGGCGCCATGCTCGGGAACCTGATCGAGGTTCGCCAGCAACTCGATCTGGTAGTGGTCCGCGTTCAGGATGTAGAACTCGAGCGAATAGTCGTCCTGACTGGTGGCGATGCCCGGATCGGTGTCGGTCGTCTCGTGACCCGAGGCCGTGATCTTGCGCTCTTCATAGAGGAACTTTAACACTTCCGCACTCCAGCCCGGATAGTGCGCGATG
>JAZFVR010000118.1:0-6003 GCA_036447835.1 Alphaproteobacteria bacterium
GCGGCGCTCGACGACGCGCTGGTGCTGTGGTTCCCGGCGCCGGCGAGCTATACCGGCGAGGACGTCGCCGAATTGCATGTGCACGGCGGCCGCGCCGTCACCTCGGCGGTGCTCGCCGCGCTCGCCGCGCTCCCTGGCCTGCGCCCCGCCGAGCCCGGCGAGTTCACCCGCCGCGCCTTCGACAACGCCAAGCTCGACCTCACCGCGGTCGAGGGCCTCGCCGACCTCGTCGGCGCCGAAACCGAGGCCCAGCGGCGCCAGGCGCTGCGCCAGCTCGACGGGGCCCTGGGGCGGCTATACGACGGCTGGCGCGAGACGCTCGTCGGCATGCTGGCGCGCGCCGAGGCGGCGATCGACTTTCCCGAGGAAGGCCTGCCGCCGGGCCTCGCCGAGGAGACATACCGCAACATAGAGGCGGTCTACAAAGGTATAACACAACATCTTGAGGACGATCACCGCGGCGAGCGCCTGCGCGAGGGCGCCTTCGTGGCCATCGTCGGCGCCCCCAATGTCGGCAAGTCGAGCCTCCTGAACCGCCTCGCCCGGCGCGACGCGGCGATCGTCTCGCACGTCGCCGGCACCACCCGCGACGTGATCGAGGTGCACATGGACCTCGGCGGCCTGCCGGCGATCGTCGCCGACACAGCGGGGCTCGGCGAGAGCGCCGACGAGATCGAGAGCGAAGGGGTGCGCCGGGCGCTCGCCCGCGCGGCCCACGCCGACCTCAAGCTCGCGGTCTTCGACGCCAGCCGCTGGCCCGAGACCGACGCGCGCACCCGCGCGGTGGTCGACGCCGATACCCTGGTCGTCGTCAACAAGACCGATCTCAACCCCGTGGCGCCCGACGAGACCCTCGACGAGCGGCCGGTGTGGCCGCTCTCGTGCAAGAGCGGCGAGGGGATCGCGGCGCTTCTCGCCGGCCTCGAGGCCGAGGTCGCGCGGCGCCTCGTGCCCGGCGGCGCGCCGGCGTTGACGCGCGAACGGCACCGCCGGTCGCTCGAGGATTGCGCCGCGGCGCTCGGGCGTGCGCGCGAGGCCGCGGCGCCCGAACTCGCCGCCGAGGACCTGCGCCTCGCGGTGCGCGCCCTCGGCCGCATCACCGGCCGCGTCGACGTCGAGGACCTGCTCGACGTGATCTTCGCCGAGTTCTGCATCGGCAAGTGACCGCGGAGGCCGCCGTCTGTGGAGCGAAGGTCACGGGTCGAGGCCGACCGCGGCACGGCCGCGGGCATCGCCGCCGCGGCTCGCATGTTTCACGTGAAACATTCGTTAACCATAGCGGCGGCGATGCCGCGTCTTTGACTCGCCGCTGGCGAGTACCTACATTCCGCGCCATGGCGCGATACGATGTCATCGTCATCGGCGGAGGCCACGCCGGCTGCGAAGCGGCGGCGGCGGCGGCGCGCCTCGGCGCGCGGACGCTCCTCGTCACCCACAAGATCGCCACCATCGGCGAGATGTCGTGTAACCCGGCGATCGGCGGCCTCGCCAAGGGCACGCTGGTGCGCGAGATCGACGCCCTCGACGGCCTCATGGGCCGGGTGATCGACGCCGCCGGCATCCATTACCGTATGCTCAACCGCTCGAAAGGACCGGCGGTGCGCGGGCCGCGGGCGCAGGCCGACCGGGCGCTCTACCGCCGCGCCATGCAGGAGGCGCTGGCCGGGCAGGAGAAGCTGGAGATTCGCGCCGCCGAGGTCGAGGACCTCGCCTTCGACGCCGGCGGCCGCGTCGCCGGGGTGGTAACCGCCGGTGGCGAGCGGCTCGCGGCCGCGGCGGTGGTGCTGACCACGGGCACCTTCCTCAGCGGCCTGATCCACATCGGCGAGGAGACGTGGCCCGCGGGCCGCGTCGGCGACGCGCCGGCGCGCGGGCTCTCGACGACGCTCGGGCGCGCCGGCTTCCGCCTCGGCCGCCTCAAAACCGGGACTCCGCCCCGGCTCAGGCGCGCCAGCATCGACTGGGCCGGGCTCGCGGTCCAGCCCGGCGACGACCCGCCGGTGCCGTTCTCGTTCCTCACCCGGCGCATCGCCCTCACCCAGGTGCCGTGCCACATCACCGGCACCACGCCGGCGACCCACGCGATCATCGCCGCCAACCTGCACCGGGCGCCGATGTACTCGGGGGCGATCGCGGGCACGGGGCCGCGCTATTGCCCGTCGATCGAGGACAAGGTGGTACGCTTCGGCGATCGCCCCAGCCACCAGATTTTTCTCGAGCCCGAGGGCCTCGACGACGAGACGATCTACCCCAACGGCATCTCGACCTCGCTGCCGCGCGAGGTGCAATTGCAGCTTCTGGCGACGATTCCAGGGCTCGAGCGCGCCGAGATGCTGCGCCCCGGCTACGCCATCGAGTACGACTTCGTCGACCCGCGCGAGCTCCGCCCGACCCTCGAGACCCGGCGCGTGCCGGGGCTCTACCTCGCCGGCCAGATCAACGGCTCCACCGGCTACGAGGAGGCCGCGGCGCAGGGGCTCATGGCCGGGCTCAACGCGGCGCTGGCGGCGGCGGGACGGGCGCCCTTCGTGCTCGATCGCGCCGACGCCTATATCGGCGTGCTGATCGACGACCTGGTCACGCGCGGCACCGCCGAGCCCTACCGCATGTTCACCTCGCGCGCCGAGTACCGGCTCTCGCTTCGCGCCGACAACGCCGACCAGCGCCTTACCCCGCTCGGCCTCGAGATCGGCTGCGTGGGCGCGGCGCGCGGCGCGGCGTTCGCCGACAAGGCCAAGGCGCTCGCCGCCGCCCGCCGCCTGGTCATGGACTTGCGCCTGACGCCAACCGAGGCGCGCCGGCGCGGCCTCGCGGTCAACCTCGACGGCGTAGCGCGCAGCGCCCGCGACCTGCTCGCCTGCCCCGGGGTCGACCTCGCCCGCCTGGCGGCGATCTGGCCCGACCTGGCCGGCCTCGCCCCGGAGATCGCCGAGCAGGTCGAGACCGACGCCCGCTACGCCGGCTACCTCGCGCGCCAGGAGGCCGACATCCGCGCCTTCCGCCGCGACGAGGCGCTGGCGCTGGCCGCGGACCTCGACTACGACGCGATCGGCGGGCTGTCGAGCGAGGTGCGCGAGAAGCTCAGCCTGGCGCGACCGGCAACGCTCGGCGCGGCGGGGCGCATTCCGGGCATCACGCCGGCGGCGCTCACCGCGCTCTTGGGCCACGTGCGCCGCGGCGCCGAGCGCCGCGGCGCCTGAGCGCCGCGATTGGCCGACCCCCGTCCGCCGCCGCTGGCACCCGAGGGGTTCCGGCGCGCGACCGGCGTTTCACGTGAAACGCTCGCCCGCCTCGAGGCCTACGCCGCGCTGCTCGCCAAGTGGCAGCGGCGGATCAACCTGGTGAGCGCGGCGAGCATGGACGACCTGTGGCGCCGGCATATGCTCGATTCGGCGCAGCTCTTCCCGTATTTGCCCGAATCGTTCGCGCGCCTCGTCGACCTCGGCAGCGGCGCCGGCTTCCCCGGCCTGGTGCTCGCGATCCTCGGCGCCGGCGGCGTCGAGCTGATCGAGAGCGACGGCCGCAAATGCGCCTTCCTCGCCGAGGCGGCGCGCGTCACCGAAACCGCGGTGACGATCCATAATGCGCGCATCGAGGCGCTGGCGGCGGCCCCGGCCGACGTCATCACCGCTCGCGCGCTCGCGCCCCTGACGAAACTCCTTGCATCGGCCGAACCATTCCTTACATGCGGTAGCGTGTGCCTGTTCCTCAAGGGCGCCGGGGTCGATGAGGAATTGACCTCGGCAGCGAAAGAATGGAATATGCGCGCCAGTCGTCACCCAAGCACGACGGACCCTCGAGGCGTGGTATTGCATATACAAGGGATTATCCGTGAACGCCGGCGCTGAGCCTGCCCGGGCGCGGACGGGCGGCGGCCGGGCGCGCAAGCGTTTGCGCGTTGTCGCCGTCGCCAACCAGAAGGGCGGGGTCGGCAAGACGACCACGGCGATCAACCTCGCCACCGCGCTCGCCGCGGTGCGCCGGCGCGTGCTGCTCGTCGACCTCGATCCCCAGGGCAACGCCAGCACCGGCCTCGGCATCGAGCACGACCGGCGGACGACCAACTCCTACGACGTCCTCATGGGCGAGGCGACGCTCGCCGAGGCGACGCTCGAATCGGCGGTGCCCGGCCTCGACGTCGTGCCCTCCGAGGTCGATCTCACGGGCGCCGAGATCGAGCTCGCCGCAGCGCCCAGGCGCGAGTTCCGCCTGCGCGTGGCGATCGCCGGCAACGTCGGCGCCTACGACTACGTGCTCATCGATTGCCCGCCGGCGCTCGGGCTGCTCACCGTCAACGCGCTCGTCGCCGCCGATTCGATCCTCGTGCCGCTGCAGTGCGAATTCTTCGCGCTCGAGGGCCTGAGCCAGCTCCTGCGCACGGTCGAGCGCGTGCGCTATCACCTCAACCCGACCCTCGAAATGCTCGGCGTCGTGTTGACCATGTACGATCAACGCAACAACCTGTCCGAGCAGGTGGCGGCCGACGTCCGCAGCTTCCTCGGCGAGAAGGTCTACGACACCGTCATTCCGCGCAACATCCGGGTCTCCGAGGCGCCCTCGCACGGCAAGCCCGTGCTCGTCTACGACCTCAACTGCGCCGGCTCGCGCGCGTATCTCCACCTCGCCAGCGAGGTGCTGCGGCGCGAGCGCCTGGCGGTGGCCTCGTGAACCCCGAGGGCAGCGACAGCGCCCGGCGCCGCGGCCTCGCCAAGGGCCTCTCGGCGCTGCTCGGCGAAGCCGCGCCCGACACCGGCGGCGCCCCCGGCGAGGCCGGGCCCCAGAGCGTTCCCATCGAGTTCCTGCGCCCCAACCGCTTCCAGCCGCGCCGGCGCTTCGACGAGGCCGAGATGCGCGGCCTCGCCGATTCGGTGCGCGAGAAGGGGATTCTGCAGCCGCTGGTCGTCCGCAGCGACCCGGAGATCACCGGTTCCTACGAGATCGTCATCGGCGAGCGCCGCTGGCGCGCCGCCCAGCTCGCGCAACTGCACGAGATCCCCGTGGTCGTGCGCGAGCTCAGCGACGGCGAGGCGCTCGAGGTCGCGCTGGTCGAGAACATCCAGCGCGAGGACCTGTCGCCGCTCGAGGAAGCCGACGCCTACCAGCGCCTCATCGACGAGTTCGGCCACAGCCAGGAGGCGCTGGCCAAGGTCGTCGGCAAGAGCCGCAGTCACGTCGCCAACACCCTGCGCCTGCTCGGCCTGCCCGAAGCGGTCAAGGCGATGCTCCACGACGGCCGCCTGAGCGCCGGCCACGCCCGCGCCCTGCTCGCCGCTCCCGATCCCGCCGCGCTCGCCGAGGAAGTGACGTCAGGCGGGCTCAACGTGCGCCAGACCGAGGGCCTCGTGCGCGGCAAGGCGTCGGGCAACAGGCGCCCGCGGCCGGCGCCGGCCGCCGACGCCGAGACCCAGGCGCTCGAGCGCAGCCTCTCCGACCGTATCGGCCTCACGGTGCGCATCATCCACCGCGGCGTGCGCGGCGGCCGCGTCGAGATCCACTACCGCAAGCTCGATCAGCTCGACGACATCGTGCACCGCCTCGGCGGCGGCGAATGAGTCGCAGAAACACGATTCCCTGGCTTCCACCACGTTTGTGCGCCACGCCGGTCTGCCCCGCATAGCCGGGGACCCGCGTCAGCGCGCTGCGGGAACCGCAATATGCCTAGACTTGCGGAATTAACGCGGCTGCTGAAACTGGGTTTCTACGGCGGCCCCATGCTTCGAGACGGCGCTTCGCGCCTCCTTGAGCCATGAGGGTAGGTCTTTGAATATGAATGCTTCTCATGCCTTAAGGAGCAACCCGAAGGGCTGCGTCTCGAAGCATCAGAGGCCGTCCCGGGTGAGTTTTTCAGCAGCCTGTTAGAGCAGAGTCGGCCAATGCGGAATCAACCCCCCTCACCCAGCTCCGGGTAAGGCGCGGCGGTCGTTGCGCCAACCCTACACAACCCCCTCGCCCCGCTGCGCGGGAGAGGGAAGGGTGAGGGGGATTTCACTCAGGGCTGACACC
>JAZFVR010000119.1:0-3042 GCA_036447835.1 Alphaproteobacteria bacterium
CAGCCGCCGCTCGACGCCGCCGAACGGCGCCACGAGCAGGCTGCCCGGGGCGTTGACGAAGTGGACCGAGACCTGGCCCGCCGCGGCCGCCATCTCGGCCCAGTCGCCGATGCACCCCAGGTGTCCCGCCCGGCGCAGCGCGATCACCGCGACGCCGTGCTTGGCGGCCTTGGCGATGCCGAGCGCGACCGCCTGCGGGCCCACGGTCTGGCCGAAGCCGTAGTTGCCGTCGACCACGGCCATGACGTCGTTCTCGGTAAGCGTCGTGATCTGGCGGTCGGCGAACACCTCGTCGTCGCGCATCATCTTGACGTAGCGCGGCACGCGGATGACGCCGTGGCTGTCGTGCCCGGCGAGGTTCGCCTTGACCAGGCGCCCGGCGATGCGCGCGCTCTCCGCCGCCGAGCAGCCGGCGGCGGCGAAGATCGCCGCGGTGAGGCGTTCGAGCCGTTCCCTGTCGACGTTCATGGTCACTCCCCGCGCGCCCTGCTTCGCCGCAGCACTTCCGCGTTGACCACGAGCCCGGGATCGAGCGTGCCGTCGAGCGCGTCGAGCACGTTTTGCGCGCTCGCCACGCTCATGCGCTCCATGCACTCGGCGGTCATGCTGGCGCAATGCGGGCTGAGCACGACGTTGTCGAGTCGGAGCAGCGGATGGTCGGGCCGCGGCGGCTCGTCGCGCAGCACGTCGAGGGCGGCGCCGCGCACCCGCCCGCTCGCCAGCGCCGCGACCAGCGCGTCCTCGTCGACGAGCGAGCCGCGCGCGGCGTTTACGAAGTAGGCGCCGGGCTTGAGCGCCGCGAACTCGGCCGCCCCGAGTTCGGGCCTCCCATCCGCGTTTCCGGGCAGGTGCAGGGTGACGAAATCGGCTTCTGCCAGCGCCTCGCGGAAGTCGGCGACGTGGCGGTAGCCCTCGCCTTCGACGCTCTCGCGGGCGACGAAAGGGTCGGCGACGACGACGCTCATGTCGAAGGCGGCGCAGCGCCGCGCCACCTGGCGCCCCACCCGGCCGAATCCGACGACGAGCACGGTCTTGCCGGCGAGGTCCGACTGCTCGCGCGGGTCGCGCACGCCGAAGCCGCCGGCGCGCGTGTCGCGGTCGTAGAACGGCAGCCGCCGCGCCACCGCGAGCATCAGCCCCAGGGTGATCTCGGCCACCGTCACGGCGTTGGCGTCGCCGACGATCGCGAGCGGGATGCCGCGCGCGGTAAGCGCCGCGACGTCGACGTTGTCGTAGCCGACGCCGTAGCGCGACACGACCCTGAGTCGCCCGGCGCGCGCGATGGTGTCGGCGCCGAACGGCGTCGTCCTGAGGATGATGGCGTCGATGTCGGCGATGCGGGCGTCGATCTCGGCGGCGGTCGGCTCGTCGAGCAGCTTGCAGTCGGCGTCGGCGCGCGCCTCGAGCAACGCCAGCCCCGCCGCGTCGATCGGCCCGGCGACCAGAACCTTCGCCATCTCACGCTCCCGGCGCATCGGCCGCCCGCCGCATCACAGATCGGCCGCCGGCTTCTCGTCGGAGAGGTCGACGTGCGAGCGGTTCCACGTCGGGCTGATGAGAATCTCGTTGAGGCAGACGTGGGACGGCATGCGGGCGACGAAGACGATGGTCTCGGCGAGGTCCTCGGGCTGCAGCATCCGCGCCTTGTCCTCGTCGCTCAGCTTGACCGGGCGCGCGTCGAGAATCGGCGTCGCCACCTCGCCCGGGCAGATGGCGCAGGCGCGGATGCCGTTGCGGCATTCCTCCATGTTGAGGCTCGCGTTGAGCGCCAGCATGCCGTGCTTGGAGGCGTTGTAGGCGGGTCCGCTGAGGTACGAGTTGAAGCGCCCGGCCCACGACGAGACGTTGATGATGAGGCCGTCGCCCTGCGCGCGCATCATCGGCAGTGCCGCCCGGGCGCAGTAGAACGCGCCGTTGAGGTTGACGTCGACGATTCGCGTCCAGTCGTCGGCGGTGAGCTCAGGCAGGTGACGTTCGAGGGTGTTGACGCCGGCGTTGTTGACGAGGACGTCGGCACGCCCGTATCGCGCGCCGATGATCTCGGCGACCGCCGCCGCGGCCTCGCTGTCGCTGACGTCGAGCGGCGCGGTGACGGCCTCGCCTCCCGCATCCCGCACCAGGCCGGCGGTTTCGGCGAGCGCCGCCTGGCGCCGCCCCGAGAGGACGACGCGCATTCCCTCCCCGGCCAGCGCGACCGCCGCCGCCCGCCCGATGCCGCTGCCCGCGCCGGTGAGCCACGCGACCTTGCCGTCAAGCGCTTCCATCGCCGCCCTCCCCGCCTGCCGGGGTCTTTCGCGATCGCCCCAATGGGCGCAGCGTAGCACGTGCAGGGGCAGAGACTGAACGACCGGATTGCCGCGCGGCAGGGACGCTACTTCGCCGTGAACTCGCGCAGGGTTTCGAGCAGACCGTCGATGCCGTCGCGGGCGATCACCGCAGCGAACTCCGAGCGCTGGGTGTTGAGCATGCTGACGCCGTCGACGATCACGTCGATCACGCGCATGCCCTCGCCCGACCGACGCACCCGCCATTCGATGTTCTCGCTTTCGCCGGGGGTCCGCGAGATTCTCGTCCGCACCAGGGTGTCGCGATCGTCGATCGGCGCCGACTGAACGACTTCGAGTTGCCCGGCGGCATAGGCCTTGATCCAGCGGCCGTAGCTCTTGATCAGGTAGTCGCTGAACAGCGCGAGATACTCGCCGTGCTGTTCGGCGGTCGCGTCCGGCCAGTGGCCGTCGAGCGCCACGCGGCCGATCAGATTCATGTCGAACCCGTTCTCGAGCAGGTTTCGGAAGCGGGCGTCGCGGCGCTCCACCGTGAGCTCGCCGTCGCTGAACATATTGGTGACCTGCTCGGCGAGGCTTTGTACGAACCGGCCCGCGTGGTCGCCCGAGACGGCGCCCGACAGGGGAAGGAGAGTCGCGGCGGCCAGGGCGGCGATAAAGGTGAACGTGCGGCGGGAGATCATGCAGCGACCCGTCTAGAAGATCACTGTGGGTATGTCGTCGGGCGGCGCGTCGGGCTGCCGCCGTTCTCGCATCT
>JAZFVR010000120.1:0-9912 GCA_036447835.1 Alphaproteobacteria bacterium
AAGCCTACGCGCCGGACGTTCGGTCACATTCCGACCGTCGCACCGATGCCGAATCTGATCGAGGTGCAGAAGAACTCGTACGACCAGTTCCTGCAGGCCTTCGTGCCGCACGGGGAGCGCACCGACACCGGCCTCCAGGGCGTGTTCAAGTCGGTGTTCCCGATCAAGGACATGGCGGACCGGTCCGAGCTTCACTTCGTCCACTACGAGTTCGAGCCGCCGAAGTACGACGTCGACGAATGCCAGCAGCGCGGCATGACCTTCGCGGCGCCGCTCAAGGTGTTGCTCCAGCTCTGGATCTTCGACATCGACGAGGACATCAACAAGCGCGATGTCCGCGACATCAAGGAGCAGACCGTCTACATGGGCGATATGCCGTTGATGACCCACAACGGCACCTTCGTGATCAACGGCACCGAGCGCGTCATCGTCAGCCAGATGCACCGCTCGCCGGGCGTGTTCTTCGACCACGACAAGGGCAAGACGCATTCGTCGGGCAAGTACCTGTTCGCCGCCCGCGTGATCCCCTATCGCGGCTCGTGGCTCGACTTCGAGTTCGACGCCAAGGACCTGGTCTACGTGCGCATCGATCGCCGGCGCAAGCTGCCGGTCTCCACGCTGCTCTACGCGCTCGGCATGACCACCGAGGAAATCCTTTCGCACTTCTACGGAACCGTCACCTACACGCGCGATGCGAAGGGCTGGAAGACGCCCTTCGACGCCGATACCGTGTACAGCACCAAGCTCACCCGCGACCTGATCAACGCCAAGACGGGCAAGAAGGTCGCCGACACCGGCACCAAGATGACGCCGCGAGTGGTGAAGAAGCTGGTTGCGGCCGGCCTGTCCGAGCAGCTCGTCTCCTCCGACGAGCTCGTTGGCCGTTACACCGCGTGCGACCTCATCAACGAGGAAACGGGCGAGGTCTACATCGAGGCCGGAGACGAGCTCACGGCGGAATCGATAGAGGGGCTCGAGGCCGCGGGCGTCGTCGAGCTGCCGACGCTGGCGATCGACCACATCAAGGTCGGCCCCTACATCCGCAGCACGCTGGCGGCCGACAAGTGCTCTTCGCGCGACGAGGCATTGCTGGAGATATACCGGGTCATGCGCCCGGGCGAGCCGCCCACGGTGGATACCGCCCAGGTGCTGTTCAAGGGCCTGTTCTTCGATTCCGAGCGCTACGACCTGTCGGCGGTCGGCCGGGTCAAGCTCAATGCGCGCCTCAACTTCGAGACCGACGATTCGCTGCGCGTCCTGCGCAAGGAGGACATCCTCGCGGTGGTCAAGACGCTCGTCGAGCTCAAGGACGGCCGCGGCGAAATCGACGATATCGACCACCTCGGCAACCGCCGCGTGCGCTCGGTGGGCGAGCTCATGGAGAACCAGTACCACGTCGGTCTGTTGCGCATGGAACGCGCGATCCGCGAGCGCATGAGCTCGGTCGAGATCGACACCGTCATGCCGCACGACCTGATCAACGCCAAGCCGGCGGCGGCGGCGGTGCGCGAGTTCTTCGGCTCGTCGCAGTTGAGCCAGTTCATGGACCAGACCAACCCGCTCTCCGAGATCACCCACAAGCGCCGGCTCTCGGCGCTGGGACCGGGCGGGCTGACGCGCGAGCGCGCGGGCTTCGAGGTGCGCGACGTGCATCCCACCCATTACGGCCGCATCTGCCCGATCGAGACGCCGGAAGGCCCCAACATCGGGCTCATCAACAGCCTCGCCACTTACGCGCGGATCAACCAATACGGATTCATCGAAAGCCCGTACCGGCGCGTGGTCAACAATCGTGTGACCGACGAGATCGTCTATCTGTCGGCGATGGAGGAGGGCAAGTACACGATCGCCCAGGCCAACGCCGCGCTCGACGAGAAGGGGCGTTTCGGCCGCGACCTGGTGAGTTGCCGGCACAACGGCGATTTCGTCATGGCGCCGCCCGATACGATCGATTTCATGGATGTCTCGCCGAAGCAGCTGGTCTCGGTCGCCGCGGCGCTGATCCCCTTCCTCGAGAACGACGACGCCAACCGCGCGCTCATGGGCTCGAACATGCAGCGTCAGGCGGTGCCGCTGATCCAGCCCGAGGCGCCGCTCATCGGCACCGGCATGGAGGAGGTGGTGGCGCGCGATTCGGGCGCCACGATCATCGCCCGGCGCTCGGGCGTGGTCGACCAGGTCGACGCCACGCGCATCGTCGTGCGCGCCGAGGGAGGCGTCGGCGGCATGCTCAGCGTCGACATTTACAACCTCCTGAAGTTCCAGCGCTCGAACCAGAACACCTGCATCAACCAGCGGCCGCTGGTGAAGGTGGGCGACGCGGTGACGGCGGACGACATCATCGCCGACGGACCGAGCATCAGCAAAGGCTCGCTGGCGCTGGGCCGCAACGTGCTCGTCGCCTTCATGCCATGGGGCGGCTACAACTTCGAGGACTCGATCCTGATCTCCGAGCGCATCGTCAAGGACGACGTCTTCACCTCGATTCACATCGAGGAGCTCGAGGTCATGGCCCGCGACACCAAGCTGGGCCAGGAGGAGATCACGCGCGACATCCCCAACGTCGGCGAGGAGGGCCTCAAAAACCTCGACGAGGCCGGCATCGTCTACATCGGCGCCGAGGTCAAACCCGGCGACATTCTCGTCGGCAAGATCACGCCCAAGGGCGAGAGCCCGATGACGCCCGAGGAGAAGCTGTTGCGCGCGATCTTCGGCGAGAAGGCCTCGGACGTGCGCGACACCAGCCTGCGCCTGCCGCCGGGGGTGTCGGGCACGGTCGTCGAGGTGCGCGTGTTTTCGCGCCGCGGCGTCGACAAGGACGAGCGTGCGCTCTCCAACGAGCGCGAGGAGATCGAGCACCTGGCCAAGGACCGCGGCGACGAGCGCTCGATCATCGAGCGTCATATCTACGACGACCTCAAGGCGCTGGTGCTCGGCAAGATCGCCGTCGGCGGGCCGAAGGGGCTGAAGCCCAACACCAAGGTCACCGAGGAGGTGTTGTCGCAGTTCAGCCGCGGCCAGTGGTGGCAGATCGGCCTCAAGAACGAGAAGTCGATGGCCGAGATCGAGCGGCTCAAGCTGCAGCTCGATGAGGCGGTCGCGTCGCTCGAGCGGCGCTTCCAGGACAAGGTCGAGAAGCTGCGGCGCGGCGACGAGCTGACGCCCGGCGTGCTCAAGATGGTCAAGGTCTTCGTCGCCGTGAAGCGCAAGCTCCAGGCCGGCGACAAGATGGCGGGCCGGCACGGCAACAAGGGTGTCATTTCGTATATCGTGCCGGTCGAGGACATGCCGTATCTCGAGGACGGGACGCCGGTCGATATCGTTCTCAACCCGCTCGGCGTGCCGTCGCGCATGAACGTCGGCCAGATCCTCGAGACCCATCTCGGGTGGGCGTCGCACGGCCTCGGTCGCAAAATCGGCGCCATGCTCGACGACATCAGCCGAGGCTCTGCGACGCGCGAGCTGCGCAAATTTCTCAACGAGATCTACGGCGAATCGCCGCGCGGCGGCGCCCTCACCAAGCTCGCCGACGAGGATCTGGTGCCCAGCGCCAGCCACCTCGGCGAAGGCGTGCCCATGGCGACGCCGGTGTTCGACGGTGCGCACGAGGGCGACATCCTGCGCATGCTCGAGCTCGCCGGGGTCGACACGTCGGGACAGGTGAGGCTCATCGACGGCCGCACGGGCACGTACTTCGACCGGCCGGTGACGGTGGGCTACATCTATATGATGAAGCTGCACCACCTGGTCGACGACAAGATCCACGCGCGCTCGATAGGCCCCTATAGCTTGGTCACCCAGCAGCCGCTGGGAGGCAAGGCGCAGTTCGGCGGCCAGCGCTTCGGCGAGATGGAGGTGTGGGCGCTCGAGGCGTACGGCGCCGCCTATACGCTGCAGGAGATGCTGACCGTGAAATCGGACGACGTTTCCGGGCGAACCAAGGTCTACGAGTCGATCGTCAAGGGCGAGGATACGTTCGAGGCGGGAATCCCCGAGAGCTTCAACGTGCTCGTCAAGGAGCTCCATGCCCTCGGCCTCAATGTCGAGCTGCACGATCGCGATTAACGATCACCTTGGCGGGGCGGCTGCCGCCCCGCCTCGCCCCCGGGGCCGAATCCCGGCGCGGTGAATGAGGAGAGTGTGATGAACGAGTTGATGAAGATTTTTGGCCAAGTAAGCGGCCCCCAGACCTTCGACGAGATCCGGATCGCGATCGCCAGCCCGGAGAAGATCCGGTCGTGGTCGTTCGGCGAGGTCAAGAAGCCGGAAACCATCAACTACCGCACGTTCAAACCCGAACGCGACGGCCTGTTCTGCGCCCGCATCTTCGGCCCGGTGAAGGACTACGAGTGTCTGTGCGGCAAGTACAAGCGCATGAAGTACCGCGGCGTCGTCTGCGAGAAGTGCGGCGTCGAGGTCATCCAGTCGAAGGTGCGGCGCGAACGCAA
The DNA here is from genome assembly GCA_036447835.1 of Alphaproteobacteria bacterium. Taxonomy (GTDB): domain Bacteria; phylum Pseudomonadota; class Alphaproteobacteria; order JAAXGF01; family JAAXGF01; genus JAZFVR01. The sequence continues at coordinate 4,449 of JAZFVR010000120.1, forward strand.
TGGCCACATCGAGCTCGCCTCGCCGGTGGCGCACATCTGGTTCCTGAAGTCGCTGCCCTCGCGCATCGGCCTGCTGCTCGACATGACGCTCAAGGAGCTCGAGCGCGTCCTCTACTTCGAGAACTACGTGGTCATCGAGCCCGGGCTGACGCCGCTCAAGCTGCACGATCTCATGAACGAAGAGCAGTACATGAACGCGCAGGATGAGTACGGCGAGGAGGGCTTCCGCGCCAACATCGGCGCCGAGGCGATCCGCGAGATGCTCTGCGCCCTCGACCTCGACGCCGAGCGCGACAAGCTGCGTGTTGATCTTGGCGAGACCGGCTCCGAGGCCAAGCGCAAGAAGATCGTCAAGCGCCTCAAGCTGATCGAGACCTTCATCGACTCGGGCAACCGGCCCGAGTGGATGATTCTCGAGATCGTCCCGGTGATCCCGCCCGAGCTCCGGCCGCTGGTGCCGCTCGACGGCGGGCGTTTCGCCACCTCCGACCTCAACGATCTCTACCGTCGGGTGATCAACCGCAACAACCGCCTCAAGCGGTTGATCGAGCTGCGCGCGCCCGACATCATCGTGCGCAACGAGAAGCGCATGCTGCAGGAGGCGGTCGATGCGCTGTTCGACAACGGCCGCCGCGGCCGCGTCATCACCGGCGCCAACAAGCGTCCCTTGAAGTCGCTGTCCGACATGCTCAAGGGCAAGCAGGGGCGGTTCCGCCAGAACCTGCTCGGCAAGCGCGTCGACTATTCGGGCCGCTCGGTCATCGTGGTCGGGCCCGAGCTCAAGCTGCACCAGTGCGGGCTGCCGAAGAAGATGGCGCTCGAGCTGTTCAAGCCGTTCATCTACTCCAAGCTGGAGCTCTACGCCATGGCCACCACCATCAAGGCGGCCAAGCGCATGGTCGAGAAGGAGCGGCCCGAGGTGTGGGACATTCTCGAGGAGGTAATCCGCGAGCATCCGGTGCTGCTCAACCGCGCCCCGACGCTGCACCGCCTCGGCATCCAGGCGTTCGAGCCGGTGCTTATCGAGGGCAAGGCGATCCAGCTGCATCCGCTCGTCTGCGCCGCCTTCAATGCCGACTTCGACGGCGACCAGATGGCCGTGCACGTGCCGCTGTCGCTCGAGGCCCAGCTCGAGGCGCGGGTGCTGATGATGTCGACCAACAACATCCTCAGCCCGGCCAACGGCAAGCCGATCATCGTGCCGTCGCAGGACATCGTGCTCGGTCTCTATTATCTGACCATGGAGATCCCCGACGCCGCGGGCGAAGGCATGGCGTTCGTCGACATCGGCGAGATGGAACACGCGATGGAAGCCGGCGCGCTTTCGCTGCACGCCAAGGTCAAGTGCCGTTACACGGGCGTTGATGCGGAAGGCAAGACCCTTACCCATGTGGTCGAATCGACGCCGGGGCGGATGCTGGTCTCGGATATCCTGCCGCGCAACAAGGCGGTGCCTTTCGAGATCATCAACCAGGTGCTGACCAAGAAGGAGGTCACCCAGGTCATCGATCTCGTCTACCGCCACTGCGGCCAGAAGGAGACGGTGCTGTTCTGCGACCGGCTCATGGGCCTCGGCTTCTACCACGCCTGCAGCGCGGGGATTTCCTTCGGCAAGGACGATATGGTCGTGCCCAGCCACAAGGAGTCGCTGGTCACCGAGGCCCGCGACAAAGTCAAGGAGTACGAAAAGCAGTACCTCGATGGCCTGATCACGCAGGGCGAGAAATACAACAAGGTCGTCGACGCCTGGGCGCAGTGCACCGACAAGGTCGCCGAGGAGATGATGCAGGGCATCAAAGAGACCGCCGGCCTCGACGAGTTCGGCAAGCCCACGCTCAACTCGATCTACATGATGGCGCACTCGGGCGCCCGCGGTTCGGCGGCACAGATGAAGCAGCTCGCCGGCATGCGCGGGCTGATGGCCAAGCCCTCGGGCGAGATCATCGAGACGCCGATCATCTCCAATTTCAAGGAAGGGCTGAGCGTGCTGGAGTACTTCAACTCCACCCACGGCGCCCGCAAGGGCCTCGCCGACACGGCGCTCAAGACCGCCAACTCGGGTTATCTCACCCGCCGTCTCGTCGACGTGGCGCAGGATTGCACGATCGTCGAGGAGGACTGCGGCAGCGAAAAGGGCCTCACCGTCAGGGCCGTGGTCGAGGGCGGCGACGTCATCTCGCCGCTTTCCGAGCGCGTCCTCGGCCGCTTCGCCAGCGTCCGCATCGTCGATCCGGCAAGCGGCGGACGCGTCCTCAAGGGCGGAGAGATGATCGACGAGGAGGTCGTCGAGCGCATCGACAGCGCCGGCATCGACGAGGTCATGATCCGTTCGGTGCTCACCTGCGACAGCGACGGCGGCGTGTGCAGCAAGTGCTACGGCCGCGACCTGGCGCGGGGTACGCCGGTCAACGCCGGCGAGGCGGTCGGTGTCATCGCCGCCCAGTCGATCGGCGAGCCGGGCACCCAGCTCACCATGCGTACCTTCCATATCGGCGGCACGGCGCAGCGCGGCGCCGAGCAGTCGAGCGTCGAGGCGGTCTACGACGCCAACGTAACGTTGCGCAACCGCAACGTCGTCGTCGACAGTGAAGGGCGGTTGGTGGCCATGGGCCGCAACTGCGAGATCGTGCTTATCGACGACGGCGGGCGCGAGCGGGCGCGCCACCGCCTGCCCTACGGCGCCCGCCTGCTCGTCGACGATGGCGCCAAGGTGAACAAGGGTGATCGCATCGCCGAGTGGGACCCGTATACGGTGCCCATCATCACCGAGAGCGAGGGGTTCGCCAACTACGTCGATATGCTCGAAGGCGTGTCGATCCGCGAGATCGTCGACGAATCGACCGGTATCTCGAACAGGGTGGTGGTCGACTGGAAGCAGCAGCCGCGAGGCTCCGAGCTGCGTCCGCGCATTACGCTGCGTGACGAGAAGGGCGACGTCGTGCACCTGCCGAACGGGCTCGAGGCGCGCTACTTCATGTCGGTCGACGCCATCCTCAGCGTCGAAGACGGCGCCCAAGTGCACGCCGGCGACGTGCTCGCGCGCATCCCGCGCGAGAGCTCGAAGACGCGCGACATCACCGGCGGCCTGCCGCGGGTGGCCGAGCTGTTCGAGGCGCGCAAGCCCAAGGACTACGCGATCATCGCCGAGATCGACGGGCGCATCGAGTTCGGCAAGGACCACAAGGCCAAGCGACGCATCATCATCCAGCCCAAGGACGCCGGCACCGAGCCGGCCGAATATCTGCTTCCCAAGGGCAAGCACATCACGGTCCAGGAGGGCGACTACGTCGAGAAGGGCGATCTGCTGATGGACGGCAATCCGGTGCCGCACGACATCCTGCGCGTGCTCGGCGTCGAGGCGCTCGCCAAGTACCTGATCGACGAGATTCAGGAGGTCTATCGCCTGCAGGGCGTGAAGATCAACGACAAGCACATCGAGGTGATCTGCCGCCAGATGCTGCAGAAGGTCGAGATCGTCGACCCCGGCGAGACCACCTTCTTGATCGGCGAGCAGGTCGACCGCCGCGAGTTCGATATCGTCAACGCCAAGGCCGAGGCCGAGAAGCGGAGCCCGGCGCAGTCGATTCCGGTGCTCCAGGGCATCACCAAGGCGTCGCTTCAGACGAGCTCGTTCATCTCCGCCGCCTCGTTCCAGGAGACCACGCGGGTGCTCACCGAGGCCGCGGTGGCGGGCCGCGTCGACAGCCTCGTCGGGCTCAAGGAGAACGTCATCGTCGGCCGCCTGATACCGGCCGGGACCGGCAGGGTCATGTCGCGGCTCAAGGAGGTGGCGGCCGAGCGCGACCACGAGTTCGAGCTCGCCGCGAAAGCGGAAGCGGAAGCGGTAGCGAAAGCGAAGGAGAAGGCGCTCGCCGACGCGGCCGAGACCGGCGAAGGCCACGAGGAGGTGCAAATCGCATGAGTCTACGGCGCCCGGACGTGGCTCCGGGCGAGCCGGCGTAAGACCCCGGAACGGCAGGGAATCCGCCGCCAATTTGCCTTGACGGGTGGGCGGCGCGTGACTAGTATGCCGCCTCTTGTGGGGCCGGTGGTAGAACCCGGCGTTCTAGACGCGGCACCCGAAGTATAACGGGTATATCGAGGTTCATGCCGTACGGGCCGGCGAAACGCGCCCGAATGAAGCAAACACCGTTTGCTTCGCCCGGTTTGTCGCGCGACAACACCGGGCTCGTGTATTACTTGATGGCAACTGTACGAGAAGGTAGCTGTTGATGCCGACGATCAACCAGCTTATCCGCAAGCCGCGCCGGCGGCAGGTCGAGCGGAACAAGGTGCCGGCGATGCAGGGCTGCCCGCAGAAGCGCGGCGTCTGCACGCGCGTCTACACGACCACGCCGAAGAAGCCGAACTCGGCCCTGCGCAAGGTCGCGCGCGTGCGGCTGACCAACGCGTTCGAGGTCACCAGCTACATTCCTGGCGAGGGCCATAACCTGCAGGAACACTCGGTGGTGCTGATCCGCGGTGGGCGGGTCAAGGACCTGCCGGGCGTGCGCTACCACATCATCCGCGGCACGCTCGACACCCAAGGCGTCGGCGACCGGCGCCAGCGGCGTTCGAAATACGGCGCCAAGCGCCCCAAGTAGGAGAAGGCGAAGATGTCCCGCCGCCGCGCCGCCGAGAAACGCGAGATCCTTCCCGACCCGAAGTACAGCGACATGGTCGTCAGCAAGTTCATGAACTCGCTGATGCTGGCGGGCAAGAAGTCGATTGCCGAGACCATCCTCTACGGCGCCTTCGACCGCATCGAGCAACGCATGGCCCAGGACCCGGTGAAGGTGTTCCACGAGGCGATCGACAACGTCAAGCCGACGATCGAGGTGCGTTCGCGCCGGGTCGGCGGCGCCACCTACCAGGTGCCGATCGAGGTACGTCCCTCGCGGCGCCAGGCGCTCGCCATCCGCTGGATCATCGGCATCAGCCGCAAACGCGGCGAGAACACGATGACCGAGCGCCTCGCGGGCGAGCTGATGGATGCCGCCAACAATCGCGGCGCCGCGGTGAAGAAGCGCGAAGACACGCACCGTATGGCCGAGGCCAACAAGGCGTTCTCGCATTACCGCTGGTAAGCGGCGCGTCGTTCAAGGTTTCGAGACAATGGCCCGCACCACACCACTCGATCGTTATCGAAACATCGGCATCATGGCGCACATCGATGCCGGCAAGACGACGACGACCGAGCGCGTTCTCTACTACACCGGCCGCTCGTACAAGCTCGGCGAGGTGCACGAAGGCACCGCGACCATGGACTGGATGGAGCAGGAACAGGAGCGCGGCATCACCATCACGTCCGCCGCGACGACCTGCTTCTGGCGCGACCACCGCATCAACATCATCGACACCCCCGGCCACGTCGACTTCACCATCGAGGTCGAGCGTTCCCTGCGCGTGCTCGACGGCGCGGTGGCGGTGTTCGATTCGGTCGCCGGCGTCGAACCCCAGTCGG
>JAZFVR010000121.1:0-4789 GCA_036447835.1 Alphaproteobacteria bacterium
AGGCTTGGCTCGCACGCACACGCTGGCAACGCCCCGCGCAACTCACCCGGGCCCCAACGGTAACTCGCCCGCCAGACCCCAAAGTCAAGACGCGGAAACGTCGCCGATGCGCAAGCGTGCAGGCTAACAGCGCCGCCGCCCACGCATCCCTTCCTCAGATTCACGTCTCAAAGAGCACAACAACTGGGCCGGAAAAAACACCAAACCCCCGGCCACCAATCCCCGCGCCTTATATCGACTGCGACCCTATCGGTCAACCCGATATGTCCACCCGCTCGCCCAATTATGTCATCGCGCGCTTTTCTGTCGCGCCAATCGCATTCGTTAACCTATCGTAAACCGAAAAATCCTACGATTCCTTGACAAACCCGGGTGACCCCCGCAAGGATTCGCGGTCATCGCTCGGACGCGCGGTGGAGGCCTGGGTTCAGGGAGGCCAATTTTACAGCCCAACCGGGGGGTTGAAGCGTTGAATTACCTAGGCCGAAGGGCGCCGCGCGCGCTGCTGCTTTGCTCGGCGTTACTGGGTCTTATCGCACTGGCCGGCGTCTCCGCCGAGCACGCCGGGCTACTGTCTCGCGCACCCGTCGCGGCGCGGCCGTCGCTGATCGTGCCCGCTGCCTTGAGCGTCAAGATCGACACCCGGGCCGACACCCGCCAATCCCGGCCCGAAGAGCCGGAATCGAAGCCCGAGCCGGCGCCCCAACCGAGCGCGGTGATCAACACCCTCGTCGTCGGCAAGGGCGACACGCTGATCGGCCTTCTGGTCGCCGCCGGCAGCAACTGGAGCGACGCCCAGGCTGCCGTCGAGGCGCTGACGATTCGCTTCGATCCCCGCCGCCTGCGCATCGGCCAGGAGGTCACGGTGGTGCTCGACGCGAAGGACGCCTCCGCCGGCCCGCCGCGGCTCGCCGTGGTCAGCCTGGCGTTCGACGACGCCTACCTCGTCGTGCTACGCCGCGGCAACGGATTTCTCGCCACGCGGTCGCCATCGCCGCTGCCGTCGCTCGGCGGCGCCGGCGACGCGGTGCCGCGCACGACCTTGCGTATCCGCGAGGGCGACACGTTGATGAATCTCCTGGTACGCGCCGGCGTTACGCCGAGCGACGCGCATGCGGCGGTAAGCGCGCTCGGCCGCCATTTCGACCTGCGCCGGATGCGGATCGGCCAGGAACTCACGGTCGTATTCGACCCCGGCGACGGCCCCGGCGGACGCACGCTCGCCGCCGTAAGCCTGGCCATCGACGGCGGAACCTACGTTGTCGCCGGCCGCAACGACAAGGGGACGTTCCAGGCGAAAAAGGCGCGTGCGCCGCTCGTTCCCGCGTTCACGGCGAGGCGCGCGGAGCCGGCCGCGCCGGCCGCGCCGCGCGCGCAGCGGGCCGAGAAGACGCCCGAGCCGTCTCCGCCGGAAACGCCAGCCACCGAACCGGCGAACGACCCGCCGCCGCCTCCCGCCACCGCCCGCGCCGACGCGGTGAACCGGGCGTCGACGGCGGATGCCGAAGCGGCGCTCGTCACCTCACAGCCGATGGCCGTCACGACGGCGCCTGCGGCGCCAGCGCGCAGCAACGGCTTCGACGTCCTGCGGGTGCGCGAGGGCGACACCCTCATGGGCCTGTTGCTGCGCGCCGGCGGCACGCCGAGAGACGCGTACGCCGCGGTCACCGCGCTCGGCCGCCACTACGACATGCGCAGGCTGCAGATCGGACAGGAGCTCGCCGTCGTCTTCTACAGGCGCACCGGCGAGCCGGAGGGACGCTCGCAGCTCGCCGCCGTCGGCCTGGCGATCAACGGCAGCTCCTACGTGGTCGCCGGCCGGCGCGACGACGGCAGCTTCTCGTCGGCACCGGCGCACGCGCCGTTGAGCGCCGCGCTCGACGCCGCCCTCTCGCATGCCGCCCCCATCGCGCCCGAGCCGGAGATCACCTTCGTGCCGGCGCCGGCGGACGCGCTGCAGACGCGTCTGCGCGTGCAGAATGGGGATACCCTCATGGACGCCCTGTTGCGCAACGGCAGCGGCGCGACCGAGGCGCAGGCGGCTATCGACGCGCTGAGCGCACGGTTCGATCCGCGCCGGCTGAGGGCGGGACAACTGCTCACCATCACCCTCGATCCCGGTGACGGCGACGCGCCGACGGCGCTGCACAGCGTCGCGCTCGCGTTCGAGCCCGGGCGCAGCGTCGAGGCGGGCCGCGCCGAGACCGGCGGCTTCGCCGTACGCGAGGTCGAGATCCCGCTCGATCGCGTGCTGGTCCACGCCGGCGGGCGCATCAATTCGAGCCTCTACGGGGCGGCGACCAAGGTCGGCGTGCCGAACGCGGTGTTGATGGCGTTGATCCGCGCCTTCAGCTTCGACGTCGACTTCCAGCGCGACATCCAGACGGGCGATCGCTTCGAGGTGCTGTTCGAGCGCTACGTCGACGAGACCGGCGAGGTGGTGCGCGAAGGCAGCGTGCTCTATGCGGCGCTGACGCTGGGCGATTGGCCGCTCGAGATCTACCGCTTCGTCATGAGCGACGGCTACGCCGACTACTTCGACGACAACGGCCTCAGCGTGCGCAAGGCGCTCCTGCGCACCCCGGTCCATGGCGCGCGGCTGTCTTCGGGTTACGGCAAGCGCAAGCACCCCATAGACGGCTACACCAAGATGCACCGCGGCCTCGACTTCAGGGCGCCGAGGGGCACGCCCGTGGTCGCCGCCGGCGACGGCGTGATCGCGCGCATCGGCCGCAACGGCAACTACGGGCGCTACATCCGCATCCGCCATCGCGGCCTCTATTCGACCGCATACGCGCACCTCAACGGCTACGCCAAGGGCCTGAGGAAGGGCTCGCGGGTCAGGCAGGGCCAGGTCATCGGCTATGTCGGCTCGAGCGGGGTGTCGACGGGCGCGCACCTCCATTACGAGGTCCTGCGCGACGGTCGCCAGATCAACCCCAAGAAGATCAGGCTGCCCGAAGGCCCCAAACTCAGCGGCGAGACCCTGGCCTCGTTCCGCGAGACGCGCGAAGAGATCATACGCCAGCTCGCCGCCCTGCCGCTGGCCCGTGACGTCGCCGGAGAGCAGGCTTCGCCGCCGCCCTGCGGGAGCGCGAGCCGCACCGCCGCGACGACCGAGGGGAGCGCGCAGCCGGCGCGGTGCTGACCCCGCGGCTTCTCTTCGGCGGACCGGCCGACGCAGTCCCCATTGTCGTGCTCGCGCACGGCGCCGGCGCAGCGATGGACAGCCCGTTCATGGACCGCTTCGCGGGCGCCCTCGCCGCCGCGGGCTTTCGCGTCGCGCGTTTCGAGTTTCCCTACATGCAGCTGGCGCGGGCCACGGGCACCCGGCGCCCGCCCGATCGCATGCCGATGCTGCTCGACACCTGGCGCGCCGTGATCGACTCGCTCGGCGCCCGGAAACTGGTGATCGGCGGCAAGTCCATGGGCGGGCGCGTCGCCAGCATGCTCGCCGACGAGGCGCGGGTACGCGGCCTCCTGTGCCTCGGCTATCCGTTCCACGCGCCCGGCAAGCCAGCGGGCCGGCGCATCGCGCACCTCTCCGACATGAACACGCCGACGCTCATCGTCCAGGGCACACGCGACACCATGGGCCGGCGGCAAGAGGTTGAAGCCTACGCGCTGTCGCCGGCGGTCCGCGTCGCGTGGATCGAGGACGGCGACCACTCCTTCGTCCCGCGCAAGGCCTCGGGGAGAACCATCGAAGCGAACATGCGCGCCGCGATCGACGCCGCGACCGCCTTCCTTTCCGAACGCTAGGAACCGGTCCGCGGCTGCGCCGGACGCGCGTCTGGTGTACGCTCGGTCGGGAATCGCACCGGCGAAGCGGAACCAGATCGACATGTTCCCCATTGGAACCTCCGCGCCGATCCGCGAGGCGGCGTTCGTGGTCATCGCGCTGATCGCCGCCAACGTCGTCGTGTTCCTCTACCAGATCGGCCTGCCTGCAGACGCCGGCGAGGCCTTCATCTATCGCTACGCCCTGCTTCCGGCGCGCTTCGCCTACCCCGGGTTCGCCGCGCGGGTGGGGCTCGATCCTCACGACTACGTGCCGTTCCTTACCAACACCTTCATGCACGCCGGATGGTTCCACATCGTCGTCAACATGTGGACACTCTGGCTTTTCGGCCGCCCGGTCGAGGCGCGCCTCGGGGCGTCGCGCTTTCTGTTCTTCTATCTCGCCTGCGGCGCGCTCGCGAGCGCCGCCCATTTCGCCTTCAACCTCGACTCGACGGTGCCCGCGCTCGGCGCCTCGGGGGCCGTCGCCGGCGTGCTCGGCGGCTACATGCTGCTGTTCCCGCGCGCCCGCGTCACCGTGGTCGTGCCCATCGCCTTCGTGCCCTACGTCTTCCGGCTCCCCGCCGTGGTCTACACCCTGTTGTGGTTCGCGCTCCAGGTGCTGCAGGCGACCGCGGCACTCGCCGCGCCCCAAGCCGGCGGCATCGCCTGGTGGGCGCATATCGGCGGATTCGTCGCCGGCCTCGTCCTGGTCAGGCTGGTCGGCGCACCGCGGCGACGCACCCGCGTCGTCGGCACCGACCGCGATCCGACGCTGGAGATCGGCCAAGCCCGCGACCGCGTGCGCAAGTTCGGCCCGCAGCGCACGCGCGTTCCGCGCGCGGGACTGGCAAAGTCTCGCCTGGCGCGGATCGCGTCCCGTCGCGGCGACGCGAAGCAGGCCGGAAATGGACCCTCGCCCACCCCCGATTCGGTCGAACCGCGGCGCGGGCCCTGGGGCTGAGCACCGGAGCAAGAAAACCGACCGCCGGCACCCCCCGGCCGTTTC
>JAZFVR010000122.1:0-3073 GCA_036447835.1 Alphaproteobacteria bacterium
TCGCTGTAGAGCGCCGTGGTGAAATCGGCGTGCGTCACCGCGAGGCCGCGCAGCGCGTAGTCGCGGCCGCGAAGGTAGAGCCTGCTGGCCCGGGCGCGCAGGTGGCGGGCGCGTGCGAGATCGCTGGAGTCGATGCGGTCGGCCTCGTCCTTCACGAGAAAGGCGTAGGCGACGAAGCCGTTCGCCGCCGCCAGCAGAAGCCCGCGGTGGTCGGGCGACACCTCGAGGAGGCTCTCGTAGGTCTTCAAGCCGAAGGGAATCGCTTCGCGGACGAGTTCGGGGTCGTCGTCGGAGGCGTAGACCCCAGCGCCGCCGGCGAGCGCGTCGCCGAGCAGGTTGACCGCCATCTGCTTGACCGAGCAGCCGGCGAGCGCCACGCTGACGAGCATCACGAGCAGGAAATTCTTCATTGTCGCCTCGCCGCCGAGGCGGTTTCGCCCAGCGTGCGTCTCTCCCGGTTTCGCCGTTCGCCGCCAATAGAAGGCGCCGTAACGGCAATGCAAAATTTTTCGGCTTCCGGGAGTTGCCCCCGGACGGGGCTTAATCGAAGCGGGCGCGCACGCTGCCGAGGCCGTCGATCGCAACGACGGCCTCCTGGCCCGGTGCGGGCTTCTGCACGGCGACGATGCTGCCCGTGAGCACGAATTCGCCGCGCCGCAAGCCCTGCCCGCGCGCGGCCATGGCGTTGGCGAGCCACACGAGCGCGGCGAGCGGGTGGCCCATGACGTCGGCACCCGTGCCGCGGCCCGCCTCGAGCCCGTCGACCGCGGTGACGCCGCTCGCCGCGGCGAGGTCGAGCCCGCGCCAGTCGCTCACCGCCTCGCCGAGAACGCAGCCGGCGCCGAAGAAGTCGTCGGCGATCAGCGTCGGCACGCCCATGGCGCGATGGTCCGCGTAGCGCAGGTCGACGACCTCGATCGCCGCCATGCAGGCGTCGACCGCCCCGGCGACGGCGTCGCGGGTGAAGGGCGCGGCGTCGGCGCTGAGATCGGCGCCGAGACGCATGGCGATCTCCGCCTCGACGCCGGGGCTGACGAAGTCTGCGTGGCGCAGCGCCGCCGCACCGTGGTGCACGGTGGCCGAGAATACGCCTCCGGCGCAGGGAAAGCCGATGTCGAGAAGCGCCTGCATTACCGCTGTCGTACAGCCGATCTTGTAGCCGACGACCTCGCCGCGGCCGGCCGCGGCGAGGCGCGCATGGAGCGCCTCCTGCACGGCGTAGCCTTCGGCTTCGTCGCGTGGCCGGCAGTCCTCGGGCAACGGACCGATCGGCGCGACGGCGAGCCGCGCCGATGCCAGGATATCGGCGGCGCGGGCGTGGCGCGAGGTCGCCGCTTGCGTCATCGTCGCCGGCCCGCGCTCAGCGCTCGACCCGGTAGACGAAGTGATAGCCGTCGCTCGTGTCGGGGGGGAGGGAGAGTTCGGCCCACCGGGGGTTCGTCATCGAACGGTCGGAGACCACGATTCCGCCGACGCGAACGAGCGGCGTGACCGCCAGCGCGAGCCAGTCGATGAACGGCGCATCGGCGGCGCGGTCGTGAGTGCCGATGTCGAAGTGCGCCAGCGCCGCGGGCTCGCCGATGCGTGCGAGCGCGTCGGGCACGGTGTCGTGAACGTCGCCGAGCAGCAGGTGCCCGTCGGCGGGGATGCAGTCGGGCGGGCAATGGATATCGCGCTCGAAAACGAAGATCTCGCGGTCTGCGAGCCGGTTGCGCAGATAGTCGTACGTGCGGCCCTTGCCGAGGCCGAACTCGAGCACCGGCCCGGGCAATCCGGCGATCATATCGGCCGCGAGATCGAGACAGTTGCGCTGCGCCGTCAGGCGGAGAATCATCTTCTCGAGCCGGTTCGTACGGGTCATGGTGTCGCCTGTTCAGAATCGGCGTTGTCGACAGCATAATGCGGGGGAAGCTCGGTGGCATCACATTCGCGTGACGCGCGGGTGGCGCGATGAGCGCCGATGAGAAGCCCTTCGTGGTCGACGCGCTCGACATGGCCGCGATCGTCGACGCGTTGCGCACGTGCGGCGCCACATCATTCGCCGTCCTCGCCGACGGCTACCGCGGCCGCCTGCTCGACGAGGCGCGGCGGCAGCCTTACCGGAGAGCGCGCGATGTCGTCGGCCGTGGCGACCGCATCGTGCGCCAGGACATGGAAGTCTGCGACGAAATCGCCCACGACAGCCTCTTTCACGATCTCCGGCGGCGCTTCGGAGCGCTGGTCGCGGCCGGCCTCGAAGACGTCGAGCCCTATCCCTTCGCCACGCCGCTCGACCTCAACGACCTGATGCTGCAGCGCTACGACGCGGGATCGTTCGGCATCACGCCGCACCGCGACCGGCTGCGCTACATCAACCTCGTATGCCTGTTCACCCTCGCCGGCAACGCGCGCTTTCTTGTCTGCGCCGACCGCACGGGGCGCGATGTGCGCGAGATCGACGCCGCGCCCGGCCGCGTCATCCTGATGATGGCGCCGGGCTTCCTCGGCTGCCACGAGCGCCCGTTCCACGCCGTCGGCGACCTCAGCGAGCCGCGCTACAGCTTCGGGTTGCGGCAAACCCGTCCGTAAGCCGGGCGTCGGCGCGATCGGGCGGAGGCGGCGCGGCCCCGAATGCCGCCGATTAAGGGTGCGACGAGCGTTCTTCCGGCCTGCCGATCCACGGCCCGCGAGGCCTGGACGCACGGGGCCAAGGGCGCTCCCCGGCCGCCCGCGAGGGCGCCGATTGGTCCTCGGCCGGTCGCGGGCACGGTCGCCGTTACCCTCCGCATCTAAAAAAATCAATTTCTCTATTATAGTAAACAGAACTTTAACAGAAATATATGGTCGGAAAGGCGCTGTGTAACTAGAGGATTCAACGGAATTAACAGATTTTTAACTTCTTAATGCGTAAATGAGATCTGAAGACTGTGGTCTTTTTGCTGTATGTGATTGCTGTATGTGATGCAGATCACTTACAGCCAAGTGGTGGCTTGCTATACCACTTGCATGTGCGCAATCATGGAAGGAGTCGAGTGATGATCCAGTACCTGCGCTGTTTCTTGGGCAACAAGTCCGGCGCCACGGCCATCGAGTA
>JAZFVR010000123.1:0-2569 GCA_036447835.1 Alphaproteobacteria bacterium
GTCTGCCGCGCCGTCGCCGCGGTGAAGGCCGCCGTGCCCGGCCTCGGCGTCATGTGCGACGCGGCGCTCGATCCGTTCACCAGCCACGGCCACGACGGCCTCCTGCGCGACGGCTATGTGGTCAACGACGAGACCGTCGAGGTGCTGTGCCGCCAGGCGCTGGTGCAGGCCGAGGCCGGCTGCGACATCATCGCGCCCTCGGACATGATGGACGGGCGCGTCGGCGCCATCCGCCGGGCGCTCGACGAGGAGGGTCACGAACGCGTGCGCATCATGGCCTACGCCGCCAAGTATGCCTCGGCGTTCTACGGCCCGTTCCGCGACGCCATCGGCTCGGCACCCAGCCTCGGCGAAGGCGACAAGCGCACCTACCAGATGGACCCCGCCAACGGCGACGAGGCGCTGCGCGAGGTGGCGCTCGACATCGCCGAGGGCGCCGACATGGTGATGGTCAAGCCGGGCATGCCCTACCTCGACATCGTGCGCCGGGTGAAGGACGCCTTCGGCGTGCCCACCTACGCCTACCAGGTGAGCGGCGAGTACGCCATGCTCAAGGGCGCCGCCGAGCGCGGCTGGCTCGACGGCGATGCGGCCATGCTCGAGGCGCTCACCGGCTTCAAGCGCGCCGGCGCCGACGGCGTGCTCACCTATGCGGCGGTCGAAATTGCCAAGCTGTTGCGCAGCGGCTGAATGTTTCGCTCGCGCGCCGGCGCGAGGCCCGCGATTCCCGACAACCGAATGTAGCGTTTCATCGTTTTGCCCCGTCGCCGCCGCGACGCGCGGGCGAGAGAGAACCGCGACGCGATGACGGGCCGCCCCGACGCCCTCCCGGGCAGCGCCGCCGCCGCGAGCAAGGGCACGCGAATCCGCCTCGCCGCCGGCGTCGCCATGCTCGTCGGCGCCGCCGCTTACGTGGCCAGCGAGGCCGCGGGCCAGGGCCAGGTGCTGGTGATCGTCGTCGCCGGCGTCGTCGGCATGTACATGGCCATGAACATCGGCGCCAACGACGTCGCCAACAACGTCGGCCCGGCGGTCGGCTCGGGCGCGCTGACGATGATCGGCGCGCTCGCCATCGCCACGGTGTTCGAGGCGGCGGGCGCGATCATCGCCGGCGGCGACGTGGTGGGAACGATCGAGAAGGGCATCATCGACCCCGGGGCGATCGCCAACGCCCAGGACTTCATCTGGCTGATGCTCGCCGCGCTGCTCGCCGCCGCCATATGGATCAACGTCGCCACCCTCGCCGGCGCGCCGGTCTCGACCACGCATTCGATCGTCGGCGGCGTGCTCGGGGGCGGCATCGCCGCCGCCGGCGTCTCGATCGTCGACTGGGCGGTGATGGGCAGGATCGCCGTCAGCTGGGTGATCTCGCCGCTCCTCGGCGCGGTCGTCGCGGCGGCCTTCCTGGCGCTCGTCAAGGCGGCGATCGTCTACCGCGACGACCGCGTCGCCGCGGCCCGGACCTGGGTGCCGATCCTCGTCGCCATCATGGGCGCGGCGTTCACCGCGTATCTGATGACGAAGGGGCTGAAGCGCGTGTGGAAGGCCGACACGGCGACGGTCATCGCCGTCTCGCTGATGGCGCCGGCGATGATCTACGTCATCGTGCGGCCGATGGTGAACGCCGCCGCCAGGACCATGCGCAACACCCGCGAGGACGTCGGCCGGCTGTTCACCATCCCGCTCATCGTGGCCGCCGCGCTGCTGTGCTTCGCCCACGGCTCGAACGACGTCGCCAACGCCATCGGCCCGCTCGCCGCCATCGTCCATGCCGCCGGCGACGCAAGCGTCGCCGCCAGGGTGGCGATCCCGCCGTGGGTCATGCTGATCGGCGCGCTCGGCTTGTCGGCCGGACTGGCGCTGTTCGGCGGCAAGTTGGTCAAGCGGGTCGGCCAGGAGATCACCGAGATCGACCGGCTGCGCGCCTTCACCGTGGCGCTGTCGGCGGCGATCACCGTGATCATCGCCTCGGCCCTGGCGCTCCCCGTCAGCTCGACGCATATCGCGCTCGGCGCCATCTTCGGCATCGGCTTCCTGCGCGAGTACCTCGAGAACGAGGCCGAGAAGGTGCGCATCATCCGCGAGTTCTTCGACGACGACACCGCGCCGAGCCTGTTCGACACCGCGCGCGCCGAGATGGAGTGGCGCCACGAGGTGCTCGAGCGGGCGCTCAAGGACCTGCTGCCCGAGCGCGAACGCTTCCGCTACTTCGAGCTCACCAAACAGGCCGAAGCCGCGGTCAACAACTGGCAGCGCCGCAAGCTGGTGCGCCGCTCGCACCTGCGCACCATCGTCGCCGCCTGGCTCATCACCGTGCCGGCAACGGCGGCGATCGCCGCGGCGATCTACTTCGCGATCACGTGGGTGTTCGGGTAGGGGGTGTTCGGGTGAGGGCGGGTCGGCTGGATTTGGGCAGGGACGCTGGCGTGCGCCCCGCTAAGCAACATTGAACGACTTCCTGCGACGCGTTGCGGTCATCCACACCGTGATGTCGTTAGGCCCGTTTTCGGATCGCTATCCGGTCGCACGAATGCGAAGACCGGTTAGGCCGTTCCTAACCAAGAGCTGA
>JAZFVR010000124.1:0-4740 GCA_036447835.1 Alphaproteobacteria bacterium
GATAAATTGGAAATAAAATCAATTTATTAATCGTTGTCAAAAAAAGGCGGTTGATCATCTTCTGGGTAAGGTATGCCGTAAATATCGCGGGTCATGCGACGGTGGCCTGGGCCTGAAAGATCGGATCGATGCGGGTGTCCGGGCAGATATGATCCGGGCTCGTCCATATACGAAGACCGGCGCCCTCCCGAATTCCCTCATCAAAGGAAGAGTCAGAGGCGCACGGCCCGTGGGCCCGTAAATGATCATCGTCGTCGTCGATATCAGAACGCAATACGCGACAATGACAGCATCGCAATCGGTCATGCGCCAATAATCATGAAACGGGCTGCCAAGGATAATCCCAAATACCGGAAAGGGAGGTCAGAGCATCCTGTGCCGCGCTGACCTAGCAGCGACTTGTTCGCCGATGCGCAGAGCACAGGCCCCTTACCCGCGGGCGCGGGTGAGGGCGAGGACGTTGCCGGCGAGCACCAGCGCGACGCCAAACGCCGCCAGCCAGCCCCAGCGGAAGCCTTCGAGCGCGGTCGAGACGACGAGCGCGACGAGGGGATGGAGGATCATGGCGTAGGCCGCGCGGTCGGCGCCGATGCGCCCCAGCAGCGTGAGGTAGCAGCCGAAGGCGATGACCGAGCCGAACACGGCGAGGTAGACGAGCGAGCCGGTGTAGGCGAACGCCGGGTCGAAGTCGAACGCTCGGCCGGCGGCAAGCGCGGCGAGCGCCATGAACAGTGCGC
Source organism: Alphaproteobacteria bacterium (assembly GCA_036447835.1). Lineage (GTDB taxonomy): Bacteria > Pseudomonadota > Alphaproteobacteria > JAAXGF01 > JAAXGF01 > JAZFVR01. The sequence goes on from JAZFVR010000124.1 coordinate 738, forward strand.
CGTAACCCATGGCGACGGCGTTGGTCTCGACCACCGGCATGCCTGCGCGCTGGTTGCGCGCCGAGACGATGTTGCCGAGCGAGACCGACGTCGTCCCCAGCACGCACAGCACCAGCCCGCCCAGCGTCGCGTGCGCGCCGCCGAGGCCGGCGACCTCGGGCCAGTAGACGAGCGCGATGCCGGCTGCGCCCATGACGCCACCGAGCAGCACCCGCGGCCTCACGGGGCTACCCAGGAACAGCGCCCCGAAGAGCGCGTTGAGCACCACCATCAGCGAGAACGAGAGCGCCACGAGCCCGGTCGTCACCGAGCCGGTGGCGAGATAGAAGAGTTCGTAGTTGAGGGCGAAGAGAAAGAATCCCAAGAGCGCCGCGAAGCCGTGCTCGCGACGCGAGAAGCGCAGCTTGGGCCGGCGCAGCGCGCACCACACGAACAGCAGGGCGGAGGCGATTCCGAAACGGTAGGCGAGCGAGACCTCGGGCGCGACGACGCCGAGCTGCAGCTTGATGCCGTACCAGGTGGTGCCCCAGATGAGCACCGTCGCGGCGTAGAGGGCGTAGTTGTTCATCCGCCGCCCCGGCGCGCGCGCTACTCGATGACGATCTGGTGCGCGAAGCTCTCGCCGTCGGAAATCGTGATCTTCTTGAACCCGAGCAGCTTGGCGAGGTCGAAGAAGGTGAAGAACTCGGCGACGCCGAGCTCGACCAGGAACTGGGTCGAGCGCGACACCGAGGTCAGCATGGCCAACAACGCGCGGGCGCGGAACAGCGTGTCGATATAGCCGTCGCGCAGGCTGACGATGATCATCTTCTGGGCGTCGTCGCCCTTGGCGAAGATGACGAACTGCGGCGGGTAGGGCTGCCTCATCATCTGCTGCGTCATGCCGACGATGAAGCCGAGGCGCACTTCGCGGCCGGTGTCGGGGAGCGTCAGCGTGCGCGCCTTGTAGACCTCGGTCGTCGCCGGTGGCGGATAGTAGTAGCCGGCGTGCCGGTCGCCCGCCGCCAGCGCCGGCAGCGTCGCCGCGCATAATGTCAATACGGCCCCCATAAACGCAAAGTAGCGCGCCGCGCACCTTCGGACTCGCCCCAATTCCATCGACATACGGCCCCCTCCTGCGGGTGGATGTTCCGCGTCAAGTCTGCGTGGCAAAACGATTTTTGTCACGTTGCAAAACCGCGCGGGTGGCGCGCACCACGCCTTCCGCTATACTGCGCCCTTCGTCGAGTCCCGGTGTCGGGTGCGCCACGAGGCAGGGGGGCGCCGTATGAGGTTCGAAAACATCGCTTTCGTTGCCAGCCGCTCGCCCACGGCGCAGCAGGCGCTCGAGGCGCTGCGCACGCGTTACGGGAGCATCGCGCCCGAACGTGCCGACGTCATCGTCGCCCTCGGAGGCGACGGTCTCATGCTCGAGACCCTGCACGCGTTCATCGGCCGCGCGGTTCCCATATTCGGCATGAACTGCGGCACCATTGGCTTCCTCATGAACGAGTATCGCGAGGACGCGGTGGCCGAGCGCCTCGACGAGGCCGAGGAGACGGTGCTCCATCCGCTCACCATGGAGGCGCGCAACGTCGCCGGCGAACTCGTCGGGGCGCTGGCGATCAACGAGGTCTCGATCTTGCGCGAGACCAGGCAGGCGGCCAAGATCCGCATCAGCGTCGACGGCCGGGTGCGCGCGCCCGAGCTGGTCTGCGACGGCGTGCTCGTCTCCACTGCCGCTGGCAGCACGGCCTACAACCTGTCGGCGCACGGCACCATCCTGCCGCTCGGCAGCGAGGTGCTCGCGCTGACGCCGATCAGCGCCTTCCGCCCGCGGCGCTGGCGCGGCGCCCTGTTGCCGGCGCAGGCGCGAATTCGCTTCGAGATTCTGGAGCATGAGAAACGCCCGGTGAGTGCGGTCGCCGACTACACCGAGGTACGCGACGTGATCGACGTGCAGGTGGAGGAGAACCGCGAGGTGAGCCTTCACCTGCTCTTCGACCCCGGCCACAGCCTCGAGGAACGCATCCTCACCGAGCAGTTCACTCCATGACCATTACCCGGACAGGCTCCTAGGCGGCGCGCGACAGCTCGAGCTGGCCCCACACTGCGCTCAATGCGGCGACAAGGGCGGCCATGAGTTCGTCCGAGTGCAGCGGCGACGGCGTGATGCGCAGGCGCTCGGTGCCGCGCGGCACGGTCGGGAAGTTGATCGGCTGGATGTAGATGCCGTAGTCGGCGAGCAGGATGTCGGTGACCCGCTTGCACATCACCGGATCGCCGACGAGCACGGGCACGATATGCGTCTCCGACGGCATCATCGGCAGGCCGGCGTCCTTGAGCAGGCGCTTGAGCGTCGCCGCGCGCTCCTGATGGCGCTTGCGCTCGACCGGGCTCGCCTTGAGGTGGCGCACCGAGATGAGCGCGCCGGCGGCGAGCGCGGGGGGGAGCGCGGTGGTGAAGATGAACGGCGAGGCGAAGCTGCGCACCGCGTCGATGATCGCCGGCGACGCCGCGATGTAGCCGCCGAGCACGCCGAAGGCCTTGGCGAGCGTGCCGTTGATCACCGTGATCCGGTGCATGAGCCCGCGCTGCTCGGCGATGCCGCCGCCGCGCGGCCCGTAGAGGCCGACGGCGTGGACCTCGTCGAGATAGGTCATGGCGCCGTGGCGCTCGGCGGCGTCGCAGAACTCGGCGATGGGGGCGATGTCGCCGTCCATCGAATAGACCGATTCGAAGGCCACGAGCTTCGGCGTCCCGGGCTCGACCTCGCCCAGCAGCTCCTCGAGATGCGCCGGGTCGTTGTGGCGGAATATGCGCTTCTCGGCGCGGCTGTGGCGGATGCCTTCGATCATCGACGAATGGTTCCAGGCGTCCGAGAACACGACGCACCCCGGCAGCATCGACGCCAGCGTCGAGAGCGCCGCCAGGTTGGCGACGTAGCCCGAGGTGAACACCAGCGCGGCGGGCTTGTCGTGGAGGTCGGCGAGCTCGCGCTCGAGGGCCACCAGCGGGTGCGACGTGCCCGAGATGTTGCGCGTGCCGCCGGCGCCGGCGCCGTATTCGGCGATCGCCTGGGTCATCGCCGCGAGGACGATCGGGTTCTGCCCCATGCCGAGATAGTCGTTCGAGCACCACACGACCACGTCCGGGCGGTCGGCCGCACCGTGGTTGGCGGCGAACGGGAAGCGGCCCGCATGGCGTTCGAGCTCGGCGAATACCCGGTAGCGTCCCTCGGCCCTTAAGGAGTCGATCTTGTCGGCGAAGAAGCCTTCGTAGTCCATCCCGCATCCCCTTCGAAGTCGCCGTGGCGGCCTCTCGTCCCGACGGCGTTCCGATCAAGCTAGCCCGCAGATCGTTGACAAACGTTGACCAAGATCAACGAAGCGTCAACGGCCGAGTCCGCCTGCCGCACCCCTTTTCTAGCATGAATTTGGCTCGCACGGTCTCTCTCTGCAAGGTATGGTCGCGCACCGATCCGGGCAAGGAGGGCACCTTGGACGCCGCGTCCCACGACATACCCGCAGTCGAGCTCGCGCCGTGCGACATTCGCCCCTACCGCGCGGGCAACACCGGCACCGAATACGTCGCCACCTTCGACAGCGGCCGGCCGGGCCCGCATGTGATGGTGAACGCGCTTACCCACGGCAACGAGCTGTGCGGGGCCTACGCCCTCCACTTCCTGTTCGAGAACGAGGTCCGACCCACCCGCGGCCGGCTCACGCTGAGCTTCGCCAACGTCGCTGCCTACGCGCGCTTCGATGCGCTGGCGCCGTTCGATTCAAGATTCGTCGACGAGGACTTCAACCGTGTCTGGGGCATCGAGGTTCTCGAGGGCCCGCGCGACAGCATCGAGCTTGCCCGCGCGCGGGCGCTCAGGCCATTCGTCGACGCCGCCGACATGCTGCTCGATCTGCATTCGACCGCGTTGCCGATGGCGCCGATGCTGCTGTGCGGCGTGCAGGAGAAGGGCCTCGAGCTGGCGCGCGCGATCGGCTACCCGGCGCATGTGGTGATCGAC
>JAZFVR010000125.1:0-2748 GCA_036447835.1 Alphaproteobacteria bacterium
GCGCTGCCCATCGACCCCGAGCACAAATGGCTGCCGGCGAGCCAACGGAGCGACCTCGGCAAAGTGATCTACGCCAACTCGATCACGCTGACGCCGGGGACCGTGTCGACGGATGTCGAAGGCGGCCGCATCCAGGTCCACGCGCTGACCCGCGCGGGCATGGCCGAGCTCGAACGGGGGGAGATGGACGCGCGCGTGCGTGCGGTGGAAGGGGCGGAAGGATAGCGCCGTGTTCGTGCTCACCGCCACGGTGATCGTCGTCGGCATGGCGCTGGCGCTGGCGCGCGCGGTGATCGGCCCGACGATCTACGACCGCATCCTGGCGATCAACGCCCACGGCACCAAGACCGTGCTGCTGATCGCGGTCATCGGCTTTGTCACCGGCCGGCCCGACTTCCTCGACCTGGCGCTCGTCTACGCGCTGATCAACTTCGTCGGTACCATCGCGGCGCTCAAGCTGTTCAAGTACGGCCGCCTGGGAGACGAGCTGTGAGCCTCGCCCTCGACATCGCCAGCTGGCTTTTGCTGATGGCCGGCTGCTTCTTCATCGTCACCGGCGGCATCGGCCTCGTCCGCCTGCCCGACTTCTTCACCCGCCTGCACTCGGCGGGTATCGTCGACACCCTGGGCGCCGCCCTCGTGGTCGCCGGCCTGGTGCTGCAGGCGGGCCTCGGCCAGGTATCGGTCAAGCTGCTGCTGATCCTGGTGTTCGTCTTCTTCACCAGCCCGACGGCGACCCACGCGGTCGCCCATGCGGCGCTCGTCGGCGGCCTCAAGCCGTGGACCAGGCGCAAGGAAAAGGACGGCGCGTAATCACCACGCTGCACGACATACTTCTGCTCGCGCTGCTGCTCGCCACCACCGTCGCGATCGCCAGGCTGCGCGACCTCGTCGCCGTGGTCATCCTGCTCGGGCTGTACAGTCTGCTCATGGCCTCGGTGTGGGTGGTGCTCGACGCGGTCGACGTGGCCTTCACCGAGGCCGCCGTCGGCGCCGGCATCACGACGTTCCTGCTGCTCGCCGCGGTGGCGCTTGTCGGGCGCCAGGAGAAGGCGCCGAAGCGCAAGGCGCTGGCGCCGCTCGTCATCGTCGCCGCGACCGGCGCCGTGCTGCTCTACGCCACCGCCGACATGCCGCCGTTCGGCGCGCCCGACAACCCGGTCCAGCGCCACGTGGCGCCGCGTTACATCGAGGATTCTCCGGCCGAGACGGGGATTCCCAACATGGTGACCTCGGTGCTCACGAGCTATCGCGGCTACGACACCCTGGGCGAGATCACGGTGATCTTCACCGCCGGCGTCGCCGTCCTGGTGCTGCTCGGCGGCCGGCGGCGGCGCGAGGACGAGGCGACGGACGAGGCCACGGACGAGAGCAGCGCCCGGGAGGAAGCCGAATGAGCGATCTCGTCGTGCTGCGCGTCGTCGCCAAGCTTCTCATCCCCTTCATCCTGCTGTTCGGGCTCTATGTCCAGACCCACGGCGACTACGGCCCCGGCGGCGGTTTTCAGGCCGGAGTGATCTTCGCCTCGGCGTTCGTCTTCTACGCCCTCGTCTTCGGCCTCGACAACGCGCGCCGGGTGGTGCCCGCCAGGGTCATGGTGACGCTGGTGGCGCTCGGCGTCGCCATCTTCGCCAGCGTCGGCGTGGCGGCGCTCATCGCCGGCGGCAACTACCTCGAGTACGCCGCCTTCGCCGACGATCCCGCGCGCGGCAATCACATCGGCATCTGGCTCGTCGAGCTCGGCATCGGCGTCACCGTATCGGGCGTGATGATCACCATCTTCTTCACCTTCGCCGGGCGCGGGCGCTGAGATGGATTTCCTCGGCCACTACAACTACTGGGTCGCGATCGTGCTGATGATGGCCGGCTTCTACCTCGTCATCGCCAGCGGGAACCTGGTCAAGAAGCTCGTCGGGCTGAACATCTTCCAGACCTCCGTGTTCCTGCTCTACATCACCATGGGCAAGGTGGCGGGCGGCACCGCGCCGATCGCCAAGGAGGGGTTCAGCGTCTACTCGAACCCGCTGCCCTCGGTGCTGATCCTCACCGCGATCGTCGTCTCGGTGGCGACGACGGCGGTGGCGCTGGCGATCATCGTGCGCATCAAGGAGGCCTACGGCAGCGTCGAGGAGGACGAGATCCTGCTCAAGGACGCGGAATGATCACGCCCCACCTCGCAGCGCTCCAGGTCGTCATCCCGCTCCTCTCGGCCCCGCTGTGCGCGGTGCTGCGCCGCGGCATGGTGGCGTGGCTGGTCACCACCGTCGTCGCCTGGGTCGCCTTCGCGATCGCGCTCGCGCTCCTCGCCCAGGTCACCGCCAGCGGCCCGATCTCTTACGAGATGGGCGGCTGGGCGGCGCCGTGGGGGATCGAGTACCGCGTCGATCGTCTCAACGCCTTGGTGCTGGTGATCGTCGCCGGCGCCGGCGCGCTGGTGGCGCCCGCCACCTATCACAGCGTCGCGCGCGAGGTGGCGCCCGACCGCCAGCACCTGTTCTACGCCGCCTTCCTGCTGGCGCTCACCGGCCTGCTCGGCATCGCGATCACGGGAGACGTGTTCAACCTCTACGTCTTTCTCGAGATCGCGTCGCTCGCGAGCTACACGCTGGTGGCGCTCGGCGGCGACCGCCGCGCGCTCACCGCGGCGTTTCAATACCTCGCGCTCGGCACCATCGGCGCCACCTTCATCCTCATCGGCATCGGCCTCCTCTACATGATGACCGGCACGCTCAACATGGCCGATCTCGC
>JAZFVR010000126.1:0-4560 GCA_036447835.1 Alphaproteobacteria bacterium
TGGCTAATCTGGGCCCTTTCTGACGAAGTGCTGATGCGTCGGCTTGTCGGGGGATCGCGGACGTTCGAAGATCGAGCGCGGCGGCCGATCCGACGCGGCCGTTAGCGCCGCCGATGGGCGGGGCTGACACAGGCGCCCTCGAAAGCGTCCACCGACGCCCGCTCAGAGCGTGTTGGAGAGGCGCTCGAGGGCTTCGGTGGTGGTCGCGAGGTCGTGGACCAGCGCGAGGCGGATGTAGGGCGCGCCGACGCCTTCCGAGCCGGGAACCTCGCGGGTCATGAACTGCCCGGGCATGGTCTTGACCGCCGCGCGTGACCACAGCTTGCGCGCCGCCGCCTCGCCGTCGCCGACGTCGAGCCACAGGAACATGCCGCCGTCGGGGCGGTAATAGCCGAAGCGGTTGCCGAGGATGCGCTCGGCGGCGAGGAAGTTGCGGGCGTAGAAGGCGCGGTTCGCGTCGGCGTGGCCGTCGTCGCGCCACAGCGCGGCGGAAGCCGCCTGCACCGGCTGCGGCATGGCGACGCCGCCGTAGTTCCTGAGCTTGAGATAGCGCCTCAGGATCTCGGCGTCGCCGGCGACGAAGCCCGAGCGCAGGCCCGGCGCGCTCGAGCGCTTCGAGGTCGAGTGGAAGACGACGACGTTGTCGAGCGCGCCGCCGAGCGCGCCGCCGAGCGCCGCGCAGGCCTCGAGCGCGCCCACCGGCGCCGCGTCGACGTAGATGTCGGCGTAGCACTCGTCGACGACGAGGACGAAGTCGTGCTCGCGCGCCAGGCGGATGAGCGCCGAGAGGTAACCGATGTCGGCGGCCACCCCTTGCGGGTTCGCGGGCGAGCACAGGTAGACGGCCGCCGTGCGCGCCAGCGTCGCCTCGTCGAGGCCGGCGAAGTCGGGCATGAAGCGGTTGTCGGCATGCGCCCCGACGAACACCGCCTCGGCGCCGGCGCCGGCCGCCGCCCCGGCGTAGGGGTGATAGAACGGGTTGGGGATGAGCACCGCCGGCTGCCGCCCCGCCTTGGCCCGCGGCACCACGACGAGCGCGATCATGAACATGCCTTCCTTGAGGCCGGCGACGGGAAGGATGTGGCGGTCGGGGTCGATCATGCCCGCGGGCAGGCGGTAGCGGCGATGGAGCCAGCCGCTCGCCGCGGCGCGGAACTCCGCCGTGCCGCCGGTCGGCGAGTAGCGGCCGAAGAGATCGCGGTTCTCGACCAGGATGTCGACGACGAAACCGGGCGGCGTCATCTGCGGATCGCCGATCGACAGGTTGATCGGCGCCAGCCCGACGGCGGGCGGCACCTCGCGCGTCATCGCATCGAGCTTCATGAAGCCCGACGGCGGCAGCCGGTCGATATGGTCGTTGAGCATAAGAGCCTCCGCCTCCTCGCTCAGTCTTCCGCGTCATATTCGCGAAGTCACGATTCTCGCCGCTTCGGCTCGCCTTCAAACGCCACGCAGGCCAATTATCGTGACACTAGGCTTGGCCGCATACGCGGCGTCCGAGGTGGCCGCGCGCACGGTGATCGCGCTCACGCGCCGCCCTCGCGCTCGGGGCGCACGAGGCGGTTGCGCACCGCATGGCGGTTGGCGTCCCTGGTGCCCAGCGCGTCCTCGGCGATGAGGATGCGCTGCACGTTGGGCGTGCCCTCGCCGACGCAGAGCATGTTGACGTAGGCCGTGATCTTCGAGATCGGGTAATCGTCGGCGAGCGCGTAGGCGGCGAAGATCTCGGACGCGGCCCCGGCCGCGTGCTTGGCCGCCATGCCCGCGAAGTACTTGGCCTGCGCCGAGGCGCGCGTCGAGCGCTCACCGCTGTCCATGGTCCAGGCGGTGCGCCGCACCATCAGCCGCGCCGCCTCGACGTTGACCGCCATGTCGGCGATGAGGTGCTGGATCATCTGGTACTCGCCGATCGGCCGGCCGCCGACGACGCGCTCGCGGGCATAATCCTTCGCGTGGTCGAGGCACGCCCGGGCGAGGCCGACGAGCCGCGCCGAGACCGTGAGGCGGCCGTATTCGAGCGCGTTCATGGCGATCTTGAAGCCCTCGCCCTCGTCGCCGAGCCGGTTCTCGGCCGGCACCTCGAAGTCGTCGAGGAAGACGGCCGAGCTGCGCAACGCGCGCGACAGCCCCGCCATGGCGATGGGCTCGGCGCTGAAGCCCTTGCCCTTCTTCGGCTCGACGATGAACGCGGTGATGCCGCGGCGGCCGGCATCCGGGTCGGTCTTGGCGAAAACGAGGCCCGCATCGCATTCGTCGGCGAAGGTGATCCACTGCTTCGAGCCCGAGAGGCGGTAGATGCCGCCGTCGCGCTTCGCCGTGGTCTTCATCGAGCCCGCCGCGTCGGAGCCGCCGCCGGGCTCGGTGAGCGCGAACATGCCGATCCTGCGCCCGGCGACGAGGTCGGGGACGAAGCGGGCGATCTGCTCGGCCCCGCCCCAGTTGTAGATCGTGAACGGGCAGGTCATCGCCTGCAGGTTCATGGCGTAGCCGAACTCGGGCGCCAGCCGCGAGATCTCCTCGGCGATCGTCGCCACGGCGAGAAACCCCATGGCGCTGCCGCCGAGGTCTTCGGGAAAGGCGGCGCCGAACAGCCCCGCCGCGCCCATCTTCTCGATCACGGTGCGCGGGAACTCGGCGCGCGCCTCGTAGCCGTCGATCACCGGCGCGATCTCGGCCTCGACGAAGCGCCGGACGGTGTCCTCGAGCGCGACGATCTCCTCGGGCAACGTGAGGTCCATCAGGCGCGATCTTCCGGCCGCCGGGCGTGGGGATCGTCCGTGGGGGCGGGTTTCAAACCTGCCCCTACCGCGGCCCTTTGCAGATCCTGCCGCCTCAGCGCGCGGCCCGGGCGGGCGCCGGTGGCGGCGCCGTCGCGCCACACGATCTCGCCGTTGACGATCACCGTCTCGATGCCGGCTGCCGGCTCGGTGGGGGCGTCGAAGGTGGCGCGGTCGATGACCGTGTCCGGGTCGAACACCACCAAGTCGGCGAACGCGCCTTCCGCCACCATGCCGCGGCCGGCGAAGCCGAACTCCTCGGCCGGCAGGCCGGTCATGCGGCGCACCGCCTCCTCGAGGCCAAACAGGCCGACCTCGCGGCAGTAGTGGCCGAGCACGCGCGGGAACGCCCCCCACAGCCTGGGGTGCGGGCGCTCGTCGTGGGGCAGGCCGTCGGAGCCGATCATCGCGGTCGGGTAGCTGAGCACGCGCCGCACGTCGTCCTCGTCCATGGCGAAGTAAACCGCGCCCGCCGGCGACAGCCTCTCGACCGCCTCGTTGCGGCTCACGCCGAGCTCGGCGGCGACGTCGTCGAGGTCGCGGCCCGCCATCTCAGGCATCGCCTTCGACCAGGTGATCACCGTGCGGACGCCGGGCCCGTAGCTGTCGGCCTGGAGCACGGTCGACGAGGCGATGTAGGGGTAGACGTCGAGGGCGACCCGCTGGCGCGCCTGGGCGCGCTCGATCAGCGCCAGCGTCTCGCGGGTGCGGCCGAAGTTCTCGACGCCGTGCACCTTGTGGTGCGAGATGACGACCTTGACGTCGGCGGCGCGGCCGATCTCGAGCGTCTCCTCGATCGACTCGATCACGTTGGCGCCCTCGTCGCGCATATGCGTGGTGTAGAGCGCGCCGGCGGGGCCGAGCGCCTGCGCCAGCGCGATCACCTCATCGGTGGGCGCGGCGCGCGCGGGTTCGTAGAACAGCCCGGTCGAGAGCCCGATGGCGCCGGCCTCGAGGGCCTCGTCGAGATGCGCGCGCATCGCCGCGATCTCGCCCTTGTCGGCGCCGCGGTCGAGCGTGCCCATGGCGCCGGCGCGGAGCGTCGAATGGCCGACGAGGCAGGCGGCGTTGATGGCCGGCGGGCGGCCGTCGAGCGCATCGAGAAAGTCCGCGAAGCGGGCGAAGCGGAAATCGCCGAGGTCGCCGAGAAGGTTATGGGGCGGCGGCGGCGCGCGCCCGCCGGTCCACGGCGCCAGGCTCACGCCGCAGTTGCCGGTGACCACCGTGGTCACCCCCTGGCTCACCTTCGGCGTCATTTCCGGGTTGACGAGCAGCAGGTTGTCGTCGTGGGTGTGGACGTCGATGAAGCCGGGAGCGACGACGCACCCGCCGGCGTCGACCTCACGCGCGGCGCTCGCGCCGGCAAGCTCGCCGAGCGCGGCGATGCGATCGCCAGCGATGGCGACGTCGGCGGCGAAGCGCGCGCCGCCCGAGCCGTCGATCACCGCGCCGCCGCGGATGATGAGATCGTAGTCGTCCCGCGCCATCGCCGCCACCTCCCCGCCGTGCACGCGCCAGGCCCGTCGGGCCCGTCTCGAAGCCTAGCATACTGTGGCGGCGGACGATGACGCGAGCGTCGAGGCGAAGCGGGTGCAAGCGCGCGCGGGAACGCGCGCCGCGGCGCTCAGGAGTCGGAGGCGAGCTCGAGCAGGTAGGCGGCGACCTCGGCCTCGGCCGCGTCGGGCGGGAACAGCTTCCAGCGCGCCTGCTTGACGCTGCCGGCCATGATCCGGGCGTCGCGCAGGTCGATGTCGTCGTCCTGGTGTCCGAGGCGCGCGGCGAT
>JAZFVR010000127.1:0-7637 GCA_036447835.1 Alphaproteobacteria bacterium
AGGGCATACGCCGCTGCCGCCAGGACATCATCGCGCTGCCGGACGGTCGCATCGAGCGCAAGCTGTTGCAGAACCGCGATTTCTACAGCACGAGCTCGTGCCGCGACCTGATCTTCCACGTCCAGGAGCTGCGCTACACGCTGCCGCTCATCGCCGACATGCTCGAGGATCTGGGCTTGCGCTTCGTCGGCTTCGAGCTCAACAGGCCCGAGGAGCTCAACGCCTATCGCGAGGCGTTTCCCGACGATGCCGAGCTGACCGACCTCGCCAACTGGCACCGTTTCGAGCACGATCACCCCGACACCTTCGTCGGCATGTACCAGTTCTGGTGCCAGATGACATAGGCCCGCGCGTCGGCGCCAGCGGGCGGCGATTGTCGCCCGCGCCACATTGCGGCATTATCGGCGGGGGCCCGGCGAGGGCCGGCCCCGCGAGGTTTCGAGGATGACCACGGAAGGCACGGGCGTGGAGCCGTCGTCCGCCATGACGCCGGAACAGACGATGGAGCTTGCCCGCGGACACCAGGCCGCAGGCGAGCTGGTGCGCGCGCAGGCGTTGTATCGGGAGGTTCTGCGCTCGGCGCCCGGCCAGCCCGACGCCCTCACCATGCTCGCTTCGGTCGGCTATCAGCTCGGCGACGACGCGGGCGCCGCGGCGCAGGTCGATGCGGCGATCGCGGCGTACCGGCGCATGCTGCTCAGCGCGCCGAACAATCACGGCGTGCGCGCGGCGCTGGCCAATCTGCTTCTGGCGCGCCAGCGCCGCGCCGAGGCCGAGGCGGTGATCGCCAAGGCCGCCGTCGCCTTCAATCCCATACGCGCGAGCCAGGCCGAGTTCGACGCGCGCCGGCGGCGCGGCCGCGAACGCGGGCTGCCCGGCATCCTGATCAACGCCGTGCCGAAATCGGCGAGCGAGAGCATCTGGAACAAGCTCGCCCAGGGGCTGGGCATCGCCCAGGGACACATATCGATCGGCCTCTTCCCCGACTGCCTCGCGGTCCCCTACCGGGTGCGCGAGTTCAGCCGCGGCGGCATGGCCGCCAAGGAGCATCTTCCGGCGACGACGCACAACGTCGCGGCGTTGGCGCAGGCGGGCGTCGAGCGCGTCGTCGTCCATGTCCGCGACCCGCGCCAGGCGCTGCTTTCGTGGGCCCATTTCCTCGAAGGCGACGTGCGCAAGCGGCTCCTCGCCCCGCTGTGGCGCAAGACCACGCCGCCTGCCGATTTCTTCCGCGAACCCTTCGCAACCCAGCTCGACTGGCACATCGAGCACTACCTGCCGATCATCGTTCGCTTCATCGACGACTGGGTCGAGGCGGGCGGGTCGCCGGCGGCCGGCATAAGCGTGAAGTTCCTCACCTTCGAGGCGTTCAAGGCCGATGCGAGCGGCTATTTCGACGAGCTTCTCGCGTTCTTCGGCATCGACCCGGCGCTCTACGCCGCCGACGCCGAGGCCGAGGCGATTCACCTGCGCAAGGGCGCCGTCGACGAATGGCGCGGCGTGTTCACCGCCGAACAGGCCGCGCGCATCTGGCAGCGGATTCCGGCGCGCCTGGCCGAGATGTTCTCGTGGTCGCCGTGAGGGCCCGGCCGGCGACCCGGCCGCTCGCCATAAGGTCGAATAGCAAGGGTGCCACAACCCGCAGTATTCTTGGACCGGAACAATAATCTGTAGTATTCTCGACCTTGCGCAAATCGTTCGAAGCGCAAGGGCAGTCAAGGGAGGCTAGGGATCCGATGCATAGGACGTCAGCTCGATCGATCGGCTGGACGGTGGCCGCCGTGTTCCTCGGCGGTCTGGTGCTCCCCGGATGCGCGGAGAACCCGAACTACGGCTACGATACGCCAGCGGCGACCAAGAGCGAATACAGGGGCAACACGATCAGGTCCAAGGGCAGCGTCTTCGGTTCCGGCGGCCTGAGCCTGTTCGGCGGCGACAAGACGCCGCAGGGAGGCGCGACGGCGCCGATTCCGGTCAACAGCTACCTGTGGCGCGCGACGCTCGATACCCTGTCGTTCATGCCGCTCTCCTCGGCCGATCCGTTCGGCGGCGTCATCATCACCGAGTGGTTCACGCCGCCGGAGAGCACCAACGAGCGGTTCAAGATGACCGTCTACATCCTCAGCCGCGACCTGCGCGCCGACGGTCTCAGGGTCGCTGTCTTCCGGCAGCTCAACGACGGCGCGGGCAACTGGGTCGACGGCGGGGTCGGCGCCGATACGGCGAGCAAGCTCGAGAACGCCATCCTCACGCGGGCGCGCGAGTTGCGCGTTGCCAGCGTCGACCAATAATCACCGGCGACGACCGGCTGCACCGTCCGGCCCACACCGCATCGCCCGGTCGGCGGCGCCAGTACGAGGCTCGCCCCGGGCCGCTCGAGGAGGCGCTCGCCGGCGCCGTGTGAGCAAAGGGTAGCCTTGCCGAACCGCGCACGCGGGCTATGTGGATTCGGCGAACCCGCAGCAGCCACATTCGAACGCTGGGAGAGGCCTCCTATGGACGACATCAGGCGCGTTGCCGGACGCATCGCCTTCGCCGCGGGCGTGCTCGTTCTCGCCGGATGCGCCGGCGCCGTGCAGGTGACACGCGTCGAGCACGAAGCGGCGAACTTCCCCGACGTCTTCCGCTACGCGGCCGCCGACCGCGACCTGCGCACGCAGATCTACGGCAACCCCACGGGCGCGCCGGCGGGAGCGTTCAACGACAGCGTCGTCGCCGCCATGCAGGGGCGCAACGGCGGCGCCCGGACGCATTTTACCACCGCCCCGTCGGCGTCGGCACGCGCAGGCTACCGCGTGGTGCTGGCGTTCAGCCGCGACCCCCTGCTCAGCGGCCGCGCGGTGTGCCGCGACGTCGCCCCCGAGGCCCTCGCGGCGGCGGCCGAAGCGACGCATCTGCGCGCCGCGTTCTGCTACCGGGAGCGGGCGCTCGCCTATGTCGAGTTCGCGTCGGACAGCTGGGCTTCGCCCAACGATCCACGGCTCGCCAGCACCGTCGGCGCCGCCGTCCGGCAGCTGTTCCCGTCCTACGATCCCGACCGCCCCAACAACGACGGCAACGAGCTCGAGTGAACGCCGTCGCCGCGCCCGCCGCGCCCATGCCGGGGGCGCCGGGTGCGCCGGCCACGCGACCGCTGGAAAGCGGCGTCGCGCCGTGATAGGTTTCGCCCGGCTCGCCGCCCCGCGCGGCGCGTTGTTTTCCCGAAATTCGGTCGGCGGCGTGGGCGATGTCGCGGTACAACCCGAAAGAGATCGAAGCCAGGTGGCAGGAGACGTGGGAGCGGCTCGGCACCTTCCGCGTCGCCGAGGATCCGTCGCGCGAGAAGTATTACGTCCTCGAGATGTTTCCCTACCCCTCGGGACGCATCCACATGGGCCACGTGCGCAACTATACGCTCGGCGACGTCGTCGCCCGCTACAAGCGCGCGCGTGGATACAACGTGCTCCACCCGATGGGCTGGGACGCCTTCGGCATGCCCGCCGAGAACGCGGCGATCGAGCGCAAGGTGCACCCCGCCAAGTGGACCCACGAGAACATCGACACCATGCGCAGCGGGCTCAAGTCGATGGGCCTCAGCTACGACTGGTCGCGCGAGATCGCCACCTGCGATCCGGCGTATTACCGGCACGAGCAGAAGATTTTCCTCGATTTCCTCGCCAAAGACTTGGCGTACCGCAGGGAATCGTGGGTCAACTGGGACCCGGTCGATGAGACGGTGCTGGCCAACGAGCAGGTGATCGACGGCCGCGGCTGGCGCTCGGGCGCCGTGGTCGTGAAGCGCCGATTGCCGCAGTGGGCGCTCCGCATCACCGCCTACGCCGACGACCTCGCGGACTCGCTGGCGCGGCTCGGGCGCTGGCCCGAGCGCGTGCGGCTGATGCAGGAGAACTGGATCGGCCGCTCGCAAGGCCTGCGCATGTTTTTCGACCTCAAGGACCGCGCCGACCGCCTCGAGGTGTTCACCACCCGCCACGACACCATCTTCGGTGCCACCTTCTGCGCGATCTCGCCCCACCATCCCCTGGCCGAGGAGCTTGCGGCGGGCGACGCGGGGCTCGCCGCCTTCATCGCCGAATGCAACGCGCTCGGCACCAGCGAGGAGGTGATCGAACGCGCCGAGAAGAAGGGCTACAAGACCCCGCTCGTCGCGCTCCACCCCTTCATCGAAGGCAAGCAGCTGCCCGTCTTCGTCGCCAGCTTCGTGCTCATGGAGTACGGCTCCGGCGCCGTCTTCGGCTGCCCCGGCCACGACCAGCGCGACCTCGACTTCTCGCGCAAATACGGCCTCCCCGTTTTCCCGGTGATCGCGCCGGTGGGCGCCGGCGCCGACTTCTCGATCGGGGACACGGCCTATCTCGGCGACGGCGTGGCGATCAACTCCGACTTCCTCGACGGCAAGACCGTCGCCGAGGCCAAGGAGGAGGTCGCCCGGCGCACGGAGGCCGCGGGCAGCGGCGAGCCCACGGTGACCTACCGGCTGCGCGACTGGGGCGTGTCGCGTCAGCGCTACTGGGGCTGTCCGATTCCGGTCATCCATTGCCCCGATTGCGGCATCGTGCCCGTACCCGAGGACCAGCTTCCCGTCATCCTGCCCGACGACGTCGACCTCGAGGCGCCGGGCAACCCGCTCGACCGCCACCCGACGTGGAAGCACGTCGGTTGTCCCGCTTGCGGCAAGGCCGCCGAGCGCGAGACCGACACCTTCGACACCTTCGTCGAATCGTCGTGGTACTTCGCGCGTTTCGCCTGCGCCGGGTCGGACGAGCCGCTCGACAAGGCGGCGGTCGCCTACTGGCTGCCGGTCGACCAGTACATCGGCGGCATCGAGCACGCCATCCTGCACCTCCTGTATTCGCGCTTCTTCTGCCGTGCGTTGCGCGACTGCGGCTACATCGACTTCGACGAGCCGTTCACGGGCCTGCTCACCCAGGGCATGGTCTGTCACCAGACTTACGTCGACGGCGACGGCAACCTGCTGTTCCCCGAGCAGGTGACGCGCCGCGACGACGGCGCGCTCGTTCACGCCGAGACCGGCGCGCCGGTGACCGCCGGCCGCTCGGAGAAGATGAGCAAGTCGCGCAAGAACGTGGTCGATCCCGAGGCGATCATCGGCGCCTACGGCGCCGACACCGCGCGGCTGTTCATGCTCTCCGACAGCCCGCCCGAGCGCGACCTCGACTGGACCGATACCGGCGTCGAAGGGGCGTGGCGCTACCTCAATCGCCTGTGGCGCATGGTCAGCGAACCAGCGGTCGCGCTGCCCGGGGCGGGCGCGGCGCGGCCCGCGAGCCTCGGCCCCGCCGCCGAGGCGGCGCATCGCGCGATCCACAAGACGATCGCGGCGACCACCGGCGACCTCGAACGCTTCCACTTCAACCGTGCCGTCGCCCGCGTGCGCGAGCTGTGCAACGTGCTCACCGCGCTCTCCGACGACGACGCCGGCGCCGGCTGGGTGCTGCGCGAAGGGCTCGAAACCGTGCTGCGCCTGATCGCGCCGATGACGCCGCACGTCGCCGAGGAACTGTGGCGCGCGCTCGGCCACGAGACCATGCTCGCCGACGTCGCCTGGCCCGACGCCGACCCGGCGCTGCTCACCGACGACATCGTCGTCGTCGCTGTCCAGGTCAACGGTAAGAAGCGGAGCACGCTCGAGCTCGTCCGCGACGCCGCCGAGGACGTCGCCGAGGCGGCGGCGCTCGCCGACCCGGCGGTGGCGCGCGCCATCGGGAACAAGCCCGTGCGCCGGGTGATCGTGGTGCCCAACCGGATCGTCAATGTGGTGGTCTAGACGCGCCGTGCTGGGGCACGCCCTTCCCGCCGCCGCCGCGCTGCTCGCCGGCTGCGGCTTCGAGCCCATGTACGGCGGCCGCTACGGGCGCGTCACGGCCGCCGAGCTCGCGGCGATCAGCATCGACCCGATTCCCGAAACCATCGGGCATTTCCTGCGCAACGATCTGATCGACCGCCTGTCGCCCACCGGCGAGCCCGAGCGGCCGCTCTATCGTCTCCTGGTCCAGATCGCGCAATCGAAGGAATCACTCGCCATTCAATCCGACGCCACCATCACGCGCTTCAACCTGCGCCTCGACGTGCGATTCACGCTGTTCGACAGCGACACCGGCGCCCTGCTCTACCAGGGCAGGACGCGCTCGGTCGGCAGCTACAACGCGGTGCGCTCCGATTTCGCCACGCTGGTCGCCGAGCAGGACACCGCGCGGCGCGCCGCGCGCGAGGCGAGCGAGGAGGTGCGCACGCTGCTCGCCGTGTACTTCACGCGCCGGCAGTCGGCGACGTAGGCGGGACGAGCGAACCCGTCCGGATCCAAGGGGCCGTTCGATTTGAAGAGACCACTGCGATCGGAATCGCCACGTCGATCCGGTCGAGCCGACCGGGCGGATCGCCATCTGCCGCTCGGGCGGTCGGGATCGGCCGGTTCGAATCCGCTGTTCATAAAATGAACGACGAGCCTAGGCCGCAATGAAGCTGAGCGGAACGCGCATCGACGCCTTCGTTCGCAGCCCCGATCAGGCGGCGCGGGCGGTGCTCGTCTACGGTCCCGACGCGGGCCTCGTGCGCGAGCGCGCCGAAGCGCTGGTGCGTCACGTGGTCGCCGATATCGCCGACCCGTTCCGCGTCGCCGAGCTCGGCCCGGCAGAGGTCACGGACGATCCCGCGCGCCTCGCCGACGAGGCGGCGGCGCTGTCGTTCACCGGCGGCCGCCGGGTGGTGCGCCTGCGCCCCGGGGACGACACACAGGCCGACGCGCTCGGGCGATTTCTCGCCGATCCCGTGGGCGAGGCGCTGGTCGTCGTCGAGGCGGGCGAGCTCGGCCCGCGCTCGCGGCTCAGGCGGCTGTTCGAGGGCGCCGACAACGGCGCCGCGCTACCGTGCTACCGCGACGAAGGCGCGGCGCTCAGACGGGTAATCGACGAATTGCTCGTCGAGCGCGGTCTGAGCGCCGATGCGCCGGCGCGCGAGTTCCTCGAATCGGCGCTCGGCGGCGACCGGCTGGGAACGCGCAGCGAAATCGACAAGCTCGCCACCTATATGGGCGATGCGCGCCACGTCACGCTCGCCGACGCCGAAGCCTGCGTCGGCGACGCCCAGGTGCTCGCCCTCGACGACATCGCCGTCGCGGCGGCCGGCGGCGACCTCGTGGCGCTCGAGCGCGGTCTCTCCCGCGCCTGGCTCGAGGGCATCGCGCCGGTGCCGGTGCTGCGCGCCATGGCGCGCCATCTCAGGCTTCTGCACCGCGCGGCAGGGCGGGTCGCACGCGGCGAATCGGCGAGCGCCGCGGTCAAGGCCTTCCGTCCGCCGCTGCACTTCAAGGCGGCCAGGGCGCTCGGCGATCAGCTCAGGCGCTGGCCCGGCGAGCGGGCGGCGCGGGCAATGGAGATCGTCGTCGACGCCGAGGCCCGCTGCAAGACCACGGGCGCGCCCGCCGAGGCGTTGTGCGCGCGGGCGCTGATGCAGGTCGCCCTGGCCGCCAGGCGCTGATGCGCTTCGGCGCTAAGGCGGTGTCAGCCCTGAGTGAAATCCCCCTCACCCTTCCCTCTCCCCCGCAGCGGGGCGAGGGGGTTGTGTAGGGTTGGCGCAACGACCGCCGCGCCTTACCCGGAGCTGGGTGAGGGGGGTTG
>JAZFVR010000128.1:0-3421 GCA_036447835.1 Alphaproteobacteria bacterium
GGCGGCCAGCAGAAGCTGCTCGAGCTCGGCCGCCTGCTGATGCTCGACCCGGAGGTGATCATCCTCGACGAGCCCTTCGCCGGCGTGCACCCGCTGCTCATGAAGGTCATCTACCGCTACATCGAGCGGGTGAACGACGCCGGCACGGCGATCATCCTGATCAGCCACCAGATGGACTCGATCTTCACCCTGTGCCGGCGCCTGCTGGTGCTCAACTACGGCGACCTGATCGCCGACGGTGTTCCCGACGACGTCAAGCGGGACCCCGCCGTGATCGAGGCCTATCTGGGAACCGAGGAGGATGAATCGCACGTCGGGGAAGAGGATCGGGTTTAGCGATGGTAGAAACTTCCGACCACCCAGTGATGCTCGAGATCAGCGGCCTCGACGTTGGTTACTATAAGGACCTGAACATTCTGCTGGACCTGAACATCAAGGCCCGCAAGAACCAGATCACCGCGATTCTCGGCGCCAACGGCGTCGGCAAGTCGACCGCGCTCAAGGCGATGTTCGGCTTCCTGCGCCCGAACGCGGGCGACATCCTGCTCGACGGCGAGAGCATCGTCGACGTGCCGACCTACAACCGCATCCTCAAGGGCCTAGCTTACATCCCTCAGCAGCCAGGCATCTTCAAGGACATGTCCGTGGAAGAGAACCTGGAGCTTGGCGGTTGGACTTTCCGGCGCGACAAGAGGAAGGTCCGCGCCAAGATGGAGGCCAACTTCGAGCGCTTCCCGGTCCTCAAGGAAAAGCGCAAGCAGATCACCGGCGAGCTCTCGGGCGGCCAGCAACGCATGGTGGAAATCGGCCGCACCCTGATGGCCGAACCGAAGATGCTGATGATCGATGAACCGACATCGGGCCTCTCCAAGATGCTGGCCGAGGAAGTATACGAGATGCTGACGGTGCTGACCTCGCGCGACGACCTGACCATCCTGATCGTCGACCAGGAAATCCGCCAGGCGCTCAAGATCGCCGACTACGTCTACGTGCTCGAGTTGGGGCGCAACAAGTTCGAGGGGAAGGCATCCGAGTTCGATGATCTGGAAAAGGCCTTCTGGATCGCCTGAAATCACTCGCCGGCCCGACCGACGGCACCGGCCCCTTGCGGGCGCCGCCCGCGAAGCCGACCGTCGTTGATCGCTACGCGACCTACTCGCGCAGGTCCTCCCACAGCTCCTTGACCTTGGCGAAGAAGCCTTCCGACTCGGGGCTCGTCTGCTTGCCGCCGGCGGCCTTGAACTCGTGCAACAGCTCCTGCTGCCGCTTGGTGAGGTTGACCGGCGTCTCGATCTCCGCCTGGATATACATGTCGCCGCGCGCCGCGCCGCGCATCGGCGTCATGCCCTTGCCCTTGAGCCGGAACTGGCGCCCCGACTGGGTGCCCGCAGGCACGTTGACGCGCGCGCGCGCGCCGTCGACCGTGGGCACCTCGATGGCGCCGCCGAGCGACGCCGTGACCATGGAGATCGGCACCCGGCAGTAGAGGTTGGCGCCCTCGCGCCGGAAGAAGCGGTGCGGCTTCAAGGTGAGAAAGATGTAAAGATCACCCGGCGACGCGGCGCGCAATCCCGCCTCACCCTCGCCGGCGAGGCGGATTCGCGTGCCATCCTCGACGCCTGCCGGAATGTTGACCGACAGCGTCTTCTCGCGTTGCACACGCCCCTGGCCCCGGCAGCTCTTGCACGGATCGCCGATGACGCGCCCCGCCCCCTGGCACGCCGGGCAGGTGCGTTCGATGGTGAAGAAGCCCGGTTGGGTGCGCACCTTGCCGTCGCCGCCGCAGGTCGAGCACGCGACCGGGCGCGAGGCGCCCTCGGCGCCCGAGCCGCCGCATTCGCCGCACACCACCATGGTGGGGACGCGCACCTTGGCGCGCTTGCCATTGAACGCGTCCTCGAGGGTGATCTCCAGGTTGTAGCGCAGGTCGGCGCCGCGCGCGGACCCGCCGCCGCCGCCGCGCTGGCCCATGAACTCGCCGAACAGGTCGTCGAAGACGTCGGCGAAGCTCGATGTGAAGTTGAAATCGAAACCGCCGGGGCCGGGACCACCCTGCTCGAATGCGGCGTGGCCGTAACGCTGGTAGGCGGCGCGCTTCTCGTCGTCCTTGAGGACCTCGTAAGCCTCCGCGGCCTCCTTGAAATTCTGCTCGGCCTGCTTATCGCCCGGGTTGCGGTCCGGGTGATGCTGCATCGCCAGCTTGCGGTACGCCTTCTTGATGTCGTCCGCGCCGGCGTCGCGGCCTACGCCGAGAACCTCGTAATAGTCGCGCTTGGCCATTCCGTATCAAAGACCAGCCGCCCCGACGACGCGGGACGGCCCGATCTCACCCTTTCCCGGCCCGCTTCCGCGCCAGGAGCCTGTCCGGGTAATGGTCACGGGCTCCTAGGCCGATTCGCTCTTCTTGTCGTCGTCGACCTCCTCGAACTCGGCGTCGACGACGTTATCGTCCGCGGCGGCGGCTGCGTCGGCGTCGTCGCCCGCGTCGGCGGCGCCTTCCTCGGGCGTCGGGCCGGCCTCGGCCTGCGCCTTGTACATCGCCTCGCCGAGCTTCATCGACGACTGCGCCAGCGCGTTGGTCTTGTTCTTGATCTCCTCGGTGTCCTCGCCGTCGAGAACGGCGCGAAGCGCGGCGATGTCGTCCTCGATCGCCTTGCGCTCGTCCTCTCCGACCTTGTCGCCGAATTCCTGCAGGCTCTTCTCGGTGGCGTGAATGAGGCTGTCGGCGTGGTTGCGCGCCTCGACCAGTTCGCGCCGCTTCTGGTCCTCGGCGGCGTGCTGCTCGGCCTCCTCGACCATGCGGTCGATGTCGTCGTCGGTGAGCCCGCCCGAGGCCTGGATGCGTATCTGCTGTTCCTTGCTGGTCGCCTTGTCCTTGGCCGAGACGTTGACGATGCCGTTGGCGTCGATGTCGAACGCCACCTCGATCTGCGGCACGCCACGCGGCGCCGGCGGGATGCCGACGAGGTCGAACTGGCCGAGGAGCTTGTTGTCGGCCGCCATCTCGCGCTCGCCCTGGAACACGCGGATGGTCACCGCGTTCTGGCTGTCCTCGGCGGTCGAGAATATCTGGCTCTTGCGCGTCGGAATCGTGGTGTTGCGCTCGATCAGCCGCGTGAACACGCCGCCGAGCGTCTCGATGCCGAGCGACAGCGGCGTGACGTCGAGCAGCAGCACGTCCTTGACATCGCCCTTGAGCACCGCGCCCTGGATGGCGGCGCCGACGGCGACCACCTCGTCGGGGTTGACGCCCTTGTGGGGCTCGCGGCCGAAGCAGTTCTTCACCGTCTCGATGACCTTGGGCATGCGGGTCATGCCGCCGACGAGGATGACCTCGTCGATCTCGCCCGCGGTGAGCCCGGCGTCCTTGAGGGCCATCTTGCACGGCCCGATGGTGCGCTCGATGAGGTCGTCGACGAGC
>JAZFVR010000129.1:0-3950 GCA_036447835.1 Alphaproteobacteria bacterium
CGGTCGGCGTAGCTGATGAAGTGCTTGCGGCCGTCGATCACGTAGTCGTCGCCGTCGCGCACCGCCTTGGTCGACATCGCCCGCAGGTCGGAGCCGGCGCCGGGCTCGCTCATCGCCAGGCACTCGACGCGCTCGCCGCGGATCGTCGGCACCAGGTAGCGCTCGACCTGGTGGCCGGTGCAGGCGCGCAGGATGTTGCTTGGCCGGTGCACGATGTACTGCAGCGCGAACGCGGTGCGCCCGAGCTCGCGCTCCATCAGCGCCACCGACACCGCGTCGAGGCCGCCGCCGCCCGCCTCCTCCGGCATGTTGGCGGCGTAGAAGCCGCTCGCCTTCGCCTTGGCGCGGATCTCGGCATCGAGCTCGGGCGGCACCTCGCCCGAGCGCTCGACCGCGCCCTCGTGCGGCATGAGTTCACGCTCGACGAAGGCGCGCACGGCGTCGACGAGGAGCCGCTGCTCGGTGCTCAGGGCGAAGTCCATGGCGCCCCGCCTAATCGCTGTCGTCGATGGCGCGCATGATGCGGATGAGACAGTCGTCGCGCGTGCGCTCGAGGTCCTTGACGCCGTGCTCCCCGGCCTGCGCGGCGGTGCCCTCGATCATGCGGCGCGCGAGCTCGCCGGTGAGCTCGGGCGCCTCGAGCCTGGTCCACGGCAGCTTCAGCGCCGGGCCGAACTGCTCGAGCATATGCGCCATGCCGGCGTCGCCGCCGGCGAGGTGGAAGGTCAGGCACGGCCCCATGAACGCCCAGCGCAACCCCGGCCCGCCGGTGATCGCGGCGTCGATCTCCTCGGTGGTGGCGACGCCGTCGGCGACCATGTGCAGCGCCTCGCGCCACAGCGCCTCCTGCAGGCGGTCGGAGATGTAGCCCGGCACCTCGACGCGCACGTGCAGCGGCCGCTTGCCGCTCGCCCGGTAGAAGGCGATGGCCCGCTCGATCGCCTGCGGATCGGTTTGCTCGCCGCCGAGCACCTCGACCAGCGGCAGGATGTAGACCGGGTTGAACGGGTGGCCGATGACGATGCGCCCGGGCCGCGCGCAGCCCGCCTGGATGCGGCTCGGCAGCAGCCCCGACGAGCTCGACGCGATGATCGCGTCGGGCCTTGCCGCGGCGTCGATGCGTGCCAGGAGCGCGGTCTTGAGCGCCTCGTCCTCGGGCGCGCTCTCCTGGACGAAGTCAGCGTCGGCCACCGCATCCTCGAGCTCGGCGGCGAAGACGAGGCGCGCGCGGTCGGCGCCCTCCGCGAGGCCGATCCGCTCGAGCGCCGGCCACGCGTTGTCGACCGCGCTCGCGAGGCGCGCCTGCGCCTCCGGGTGCGGGTCGCTGGCGACCACGTCGAGGCCGCGGGCGAGGAAATGGGCCGCCCAGCCCGAGCCGATGACGCCGGTGCCGACGATGGCCACGCGGCGCACGTCGCCCGGCTTCGCTTCGCTCATGGCCAAATCCTCCCTCGCGCGGCGTAATGCGCCACGGCGCGCCCCTACCGACGCTTATTACTCAATTCGTCAGTTCCGGGAAAGCCCTGCCGGCGGCGCAGGATCACCGACAGATTGTTCGCCGGCATCTCGACCACCCGGTCGAGGTCGATCCCGCGCCCCGCGGCGCAGGCGGCGACCGCGTCGAGGTCGCGCACGCCCCATGCGCGATTGCGGAACCTGAGCGAGCGGTCGAACTCGGCGTTGCTCGGGGCCGTGTGCTCTCCGCCCCGCATATAGGGGCCGTAGAGGTAGAGGGGCGCATCCGGCCTCAGCAGCTGCGCCGCGCCGTCGATGAGGCCCTCGCAAGTGCTCCACGGCGAGATGTGCAGCACGTTGATGCAGACGATGCCGTCGAGAGGCCCGTCGATGGCGTCGTGCCAGCCGGCGGCGGCGGCGTCGATGGCGGCGGGCGGGCGCACGTTGTCGAGGCCCGCCTCCGCGACCCATGCGGTGACGCTGGCGCGGGCGCGCGGGTCGGGATCGCTTGGCTGCCAGGTCACGCCCGGGTGCGCCGCGGCGAAGGCGACCACGTGCTGGCCGGTGCCGCTGCCGATCTCGAGCACCGTTCCCGCTTCGGGCAGCACCTCGGCGAGGACGGCGAGGATGGCGTCCGAGTTGCGTCGCGCCGACGGGGCGTCGTGGCGGTCGCCGCGGCCGGCGTCGTCGTCGATCGCCGCGTGATACGGCGATCGCTCGGACCATCGCTTGTGATTCTTGGGGTCGCTCACCGCGAGCGTCTTTCCGTTGGAACGCCTCCGACGGCGCGATTGTCGCCGCAAGGCCGGCCGCGGACAAGCGCCAATCGGGCGCGCGACCCGTGCGCGCAAAGCCGCCGGGCGCCCGTGGTGGCGCCGGCAGGGAGGGGGACTGGAAGCGGCGTGTCCGGCAGGCGGGGCGCGGTCGCCGCCGCCTGGACCGGGCGGCTCAGGCGGCCTTTCGGCTGGCCTCGGCCACGAGGCGGCCTTCGGGCTGGCAGCGGCGGTGCGTGGCCATGCGCTCGTTGAGGTCGGCGATGATCGAGCTGCCGGTCTTGACGCACAGGAACGGGAAAAGCGCGTGGACGCAGCAGGCGAGGCTGCCGATGAACAGGCGCGCCGAGAACGACGCGGCCATGGCCATGTGCTCGGTGTAGGTCTCGTCGACGCTCGCCGGGTGTGCGGTGAAGAGTGACTTCAACATGGCGTAATCCATCGTGCTGAAATGAACGGAAGGGGCCAAATCAACACCGCCATCCTATGCCGCCGCCGCCGAAAGATGATTCCAAATTCTCCTAATTTTCTATTAATATGTAAAATGAAATACTATAGATTATCATTTTTTGGGAAAGAACTTGCTCATGGATCGAATAGACCGGAATATTCTCGATTGCCTCCAGAAGGATGCCACGCTCCCGGTCGCCGAGATCGCCGAGCGCGTCGGGCTGTCGACGACGCCGTGCTGGCGGCGCATCCAGAACCTCGAGAAGGAGGGGGTCATCCGCAAGCGGGTGGCGCTGCTCGACGCCGGGCGGCTCAACGTCGGCGTCACCGTCTTCGTCCACCTCAAGACGAGCCAGCACAGTTACGAATGGCTCGAGCAGTTTGCCGAGCGCGTGTCGCGCATCGAGGAGGTGGTCGAGTTCTACCGCATGAGCGGCGACATAGACTACCTGCTGCGCATCGTCGTCCCCGACATCGCCAGCTACGACGGCGTCTACAAGCGCCTGATCCGGGCGGCCGAGTTCACCGACGTGAGCTCGACCTTCGCCATGGAGGAGATCAAGTACACGACCGCGCTGCCGCTGCGCTACGCGCCGTGAGCGCCAGCCGGCGGGGAGCGGTGCGCCGGCTGCGTGTCCTTTGCGCCCGACATCGGCTAGGATCGTGGGCGCCGACACGCGCCGGCGCCGGAATGGGCACCGCGCCGTCCGACCCGACCAGGAGCCCGTGACCGTTACCCGGGCAGGCCCTTGGGGTGCGGAGCGATGGCAAACAGAAATCTCGACAGCGCTGCACGCGACGAGGCGGTCTCGGCTCGACCCGACCGCGCCAGGCTCGCCGCGCCGGGCGATTTCGTGGTCGCCCTCGGGCTGCCCCTGGTGGCGGCGATCTCGTGGCTGACCCCCGAACGCTCGTGGCCGGCAATCAGCCGCGCCTGCGGCCCGTTCTACGGGCCGGCCCTGGCGACGGGCGGGCGCGCGGCGATCGCCCGCCGCCTGCAGCATTACGTCGCCGGCGGGCCGCTCGCAGGTGCCATGGAGAACGTGCTGCGCGACGTCGCCGTCGAGGACATCCGCTCGCTCATCGGGCTCCTGCGCGACTATCGGCCCGGGGGCTGGAAACCGCCGATCAAAATCGCCGGCCGTGACCACGTCGAGCGGGCGCTCGGGCGCGGGCGTGGCGCGATCCTTTGGGTGGCCCATTTCGCCTACGCCAACCTGCTGGCGAAGATGGCGTTCCATCGCGCGGGCTACGCGGTCAGCCATCTCAGCC
>JAZFVR010000130.1:0-2584 GCA_036447835.1 Alphaproteobacteria bacterium
GAGGCCCAAGGTGTTGCACGGAAAGCGAATTCTGCTGATCATCTCGGGCGGCATCGCCGCCTACAAGAGCCTCGAGCTGATCCGCCGCCTGCGCGAGCGCGGCTCTGCCGTGCGCTGCATCCTCACCGCCGGCGGGGCCGAGTTCGTCACCGCGCTGTCGGTGGCGTCGCTGAGCGGCGACAAGGTGTATTCGGAGCTGTTCTCGCTCACCGACGAATCCGAAATGGGCCATATCGAGCTGTCGCGCGCCGCCGACCTCGTCGTCGTCGCGCCAGCGAGCGCCGATCTCATTGCCAAGATGGCGCAGGGGCGCGCCGACGACCTCGCCTCGACGGCGCTGCTCGCCACCGACAAGCGCGTGCTCGTCGCGCCGGCGATGAACGTGCGCATGTGGGAGCACGCGGCGACCCGGGCCAACATGGCGACGCTCACCGCGCGCGGCGTGCTCATCGTGGGCCCCAACGAGGGCGACATGGCGTGCGGCGAGTACGGCCCGGGCCGCATGGCCGAGCCGGACGAGATCGTCGCCGCGGTGGAAGGCCACTTCGGCACGGGTGCGCCGCTTTCCGGCCGCCGGGCGCTGGTCACCAGCGGTCCGACGTTCGAGCCGATCGACCCGGTGCGCTACCTCGCCAATCGCTCGTCGGGCAAGCAGGGCCACGCCATCGCCGCCGCCTGCGCGCGCCTCGGCGCCGCGGTCACGCTGGTCTCGGGCCCGACGGGCCAGCCCGACCCCGCCGGCGTCGACGTCGTTCGCATCGAATCGGCGCGAGAGATGCTCGCCGCCTGCGAGAAGGCGCTCCCCGTCGACGTCGCCGTGTGCGCGGCGGCGGTCTCGGACTGGCGCGTCGCCGGCGCGCGCGACGCCAAGATCAAGAAGGACGGCGCGCCGCCCAAACTCAAGCTCGTCGACAACCCCGACATCCTCAAGTCCTTGTGCGCCGCCGGCAACATGCGCCCGCCGCTGGTCGTCGGCTTCGCCGCCGAGACCGAGCGCGTCGAGGAGAACGCGGCGAAGAAGCGCGTCGCCAAGGGCTGCGACTGGATCGTCGCCAACGACGTCTCGCCGGCGGCCGGCACCTTCGGCGGCGACGACAACACCGTGCAGCTGATCACGCCGCAGGGAATCGAGCGTTGGCCGGCGATGAGCAAGGCCGCCGTCGCCGAGCGCCTGGCGCAACGCATCGCCGAGCATCTCGCCGCGACGCAGCCCGAATGAGCGCGGTCTCCGTCGCCGTCACGCGCCTCGCGCACGGCGCCGGGCTGCCGCTGCCCGAATATGCGAGCGCCGCGAGCGCCGGCATGGACCTGGCGGCGGCGGTCGGCGAGCCCCTCACCATCGTGCCCGGCGGGCGGGCGCTCGTCCCCACCGGCATCGCCGTCGCGCTCCCCCAAGGTTTCGAGGCGCAGGTGCGGCCGCGTTCGGGCCTCGCGCTCGAGCACGGCCTGAGTGTGCTCAACGCGCCCGGCACCATCGACGCCGATTACCGCGGCGAGATCGGCGTCATCCTGGCGAATTTCGGCGAGAGTGCGTTCACCGTCGAGCGCGGCATGCGCATCGCCCAGCTCGTCGTCGCGCCGGTGGCGCGCGTCGCCTGGCGGCCGGTCGAGGCGCTGCCCGACAGCACCCGCGGCCAAGGCGGCTTCGGCTCGACCGGCGTGTCGGGCAAGGTGTAGCGGGGGGCGCGCCGTGGACTTCACCGAGGACCAGCTCAGGCGCTACGCACGCCACATCATCCTGCCCGAGGTCGGCGGCGAAGGGCAGGCGAAGCTCATGGAAGCCAGGGTGTTGGTGGTCGGCGCCGGCGGGCTCGGCTCGCCGCTGCTGATGTATCTCGCCGCCGCCGGCGTCGGCACGCTCGGCGTCATCGACGACGACCGTGTCGAGCTCTCGAACCTGCAGCGCCAGATCGTCCACGCCACCTCGCGCGTGGGCGAGCCCAAGACCGAGAGCGCGGCCAAGACGCTCGCCGAGATCAACCCCGAGGTGCGCGTCGTCACCCACAGCGAGCGGCTCACCGCGGAGAACGCGCTTCGGCTGTTCGCCGAGTACGACCTGGTCGCCGACGGCAGCGACAACTTCGCCACGCGCTACCTCGTCAACGACGCCTGCTATCTCGCGAAGACGCCGCTGGTGTCGGCGGCGATGCTGCGCTTCGATGGCCAGATCTCGACCTTCAAGGCGTATCTCGGCGACGACCACCCGTGCTACCGCTGCCTGTTCCGCGAGCCGCCGGCGCCGGGGCTGATCCCGTCGTGCTCGGAGGCCGGCATCCTCGGCGCGCTCGCCGGCGCGCTCGGCTCGGTGCAGGCGACCGAGGTGTTGAAGGAGGTCCTCGGCATCGGCGAGGGCCTGTCGGGCTGGCTGTTGATGTACGACGCGTTGAGCGCGACCTTCCTCAAGGTGCACGTAAAACCCGACCCCGGCTGCCCGCTGTGCGGACCGCAGGCGACGATCAAGGATTTGTCCCTGCACGCGAAGGGCGCCGATGGCTAGCCCGCCCGACAAACTCTCGATCGTCGTCTTCTCGGGCGATTTCGGGCGCGTGCATTACGCCTTCTCCATGGCCGCCGCGGCCGCCGC
>JAZFVR010000131.1:0-4194 GCA_036447835.1 Alphaproteobacteria bacterium
AGGCGCTGCGGTCGGGGTTGTCGCCCAGCTCGGCCTCGACGCGGCGCATCGCAGCCGCGAAGTCCCGTTGCTGCGAGCTGCCGCCGGGTTCGGCCCAGCGCGCCGAGTGGATGCCGGGCCGGCCGCCGAGCGCCGGCACGACGAGGCCCGAATCGTCGGCGAGCGCCGGCGCGCGCACCGCGCACGCCGCCGCCCGCGCCTTGAGCCCGGCGTTGGCGGCGAAGCTTTCGCCGGTCTCCTCGGGCTCGGGCAGGCCGAGGTCGGAGGCCGCGCTCACCCGAATGCCGAACGGCGCCACGAGGTCGCGAATCTCGTGCAGCTTGCCCGGGTTGTGGCTGGCGATGATCAGCGTCTCGCCGGCGAACCGGCGCGCCATCGGCTTAAGCACCGATGCCGAGAACGCGGCGCTGTAGCGCGGCGAGCTCGGCGATTCCGGCCTCCGCGAGCGAGAGCATGGCGTCGAAGCGGTCGCGGGCGAACGGCGAGTCCTCGGCGGTGCACTGGACCTCGACGATGGCGCCGCGCCCGGTGAGGACGAAGTTGCCATCGGCCTCGGCGGCCGAGTCCTCCTCGTAGTCGAGGTCGCAGACGGCGACGCCCCCGTAGAGGCCGCAGGAAACCGCCGCCACCTGGTCGGTGAGCGGCAGGGCGGGCAGCAGCTTCTCCTCGACGAGGCGCGAGAACGCCATGTGCAGCGCCACCCAGGCGCCGGTGATCGCCGCCGTGCGGGTGCCGCCGTCGGCCTGGAGCACGTCGCAGTCGATCCGCACCTGGCGTTCGCCCACCGCCTCGAGGTCGGTCACCGCGCGCAGGCTGCGGCCGATGAGGCGCTGGATCTCGAGCGTGCGCCCCGACTGCCGGCCGCGCGCCGCCTCGCGGTCGGTGCGCGTGTGGGTCGAGCGCGGCAGCATGCCGTACTCGGCGGTCACCCAGCCGCGCCCCGAATCGCGCAGGAAACGCGGCAGCCGCTCCTCGACGGTCGCGGTGCACAGCACGTGGGTGTCGCCGAAACGCGCCAGGCACGAGCCCTCGGCGTATTTGCCGACGCCGGGTTCGAGGGTTACGGCGCGAAGCTCATCGGGGGCGCGGCCTGACGGACGCATGGCACACCTGGGTTGCAGCCGGGGTCGCGGCCGGGAAACGCGGCGCGAAGCTAGCGCGCATCGCCGGCGCCGTAAAGCCCTGTGCCCTTCGCGGGGCGACGTTGACGCGGCCGCGGCCGATTACTACATTCCCCACGCCGGCACGCGAGGTACCCCGAGAGCGGTTTGCTGCGATGGTCACGATCAACGAGCTCAACGAACGGTCGCGCGAGATCTTTCGCAAGATCGTCGAGACCTACGTCGACACCGGCGAGCCGGTGGGCTCGCGCACGCTCTCGCGCCGGCTCAACTCGTCGCTGTCGCCGGCGACGATCCGCAACGTCATGGCCGACCTCGAGGAGGCCGGCCTGCTCTACGCCCCGCACACCTCGGCCGGGCGCCTGCCCACCGAGTCCGGGCTCAGGCTGTTCGTCGACGGCCTCCTCGAGGTGGGCAACCTGTCGCCCGACGAGCGCAGCGCCATCGATTCCCAGTGTGCGGGTGCCGGGCGCAACGTCGAGGAACTTCTGACCGAGGCAACGGGCCTGCTGTCCGGCCTGTCGAGCTGCGCCGGGCTGGTGATGGCGCCGACGACCGAGGTGCCGCTCAAGCACATCGAGTTCGTTTCGCTCCACCCGGGCCGGGCGCTGGTCATCCTCGTCGCCGAGAGCGGGGTGGTCGAGAACCGCGTGATCGACGTTCCCGTGGGTATGACCCGGGCGACGCTCACGGCGGCGACGAACTACGTCAACGCGCGCCTCGCCGGGCGCACCCTCGAGGAGGCGAGCGCGCTGATCCAGCGCGAGCTCGACGAACACACCGCCCAGCTCGACACGCTCACCGAGCGCGTGGTCGAGGCCGGGCTCGCCACCTGGGCCGGCGACCACGAGAGCGGCATGCTCATCGTGCGCGGCCAGGCCAACCTGCTCAACGACGTCACCGCGGTGGACGACCTCGAGCGCATCCGCCAGCTGTTCGATACCCTCGAGAC
Organism: Alphaproteobacteria bacterium; assembly: GCA_036447835.1. Taxonomy (GTDB): domain Bacteria; phylum Pseudomonadota; class Alphaproteobacteria; order JAAXGF01; family JAAXGF01; genus JAZFVR01. The sequence goes on from JAZFVR010000131.1 coordinate 2,074, forward strand.
GAAGAAGGACCTGATGCACCTGCTCGAGCTCGCGCAGGGGGCGGAAGGCGTGAAGATATTCATCGGCGCCGAGAGCGAGCTGTTCGGTCTCGCCGGCTGCTCGACGGTCCTGGCGCCGGTTTCCGACGGCGAGGCGCGCTTCGTCGGCGCCCTCGGGGTGATCGGACCCACCCGCCTCAATTACGCCCGCATCATACCCATGGTCGATTACACCGCGAAGGTCGTCGGCCGCCTATTGGGGTAGTGCGCCGGAACGCTCAAAAACGCCAGGACAATGCCCAGGAAGAAGACACCCGAGTCGAAAGAGGTCGCCGAGTCCGCCGCCAAGGCCGAGCAGACGCCAACCGAGGAGGCAGCTGTCGAGGAGGCGCCCACCGAGGAGGCGCCTGTCGAGGAGACGCCCACCGAGGAGGCGCCGCCCGAAGGCGCCGCGCCCGGAGAGCCGGAAGCCGCGGTCGCCGAGCCCGAGGCGGACGAGACGCCCGCCGGCGAGGGCGAGGCGGAAGCGGCGGAGGACGCGGTCGATCCCGCGGTCGAGATCGCCGGCCTCAAGGACCAACTGCTGCGCGCCCTCGCCGAGACCGAGAACGTCCGCCGCCGCGCCGTCAGGGATCGAGATGAGCTCGCCAAATACGCGATCACCGGCTTCGCCCGCGACCTGCTCACCGTGGTCGACAACCTGCGCCGGGCCATCGACGCCGTGCCCGGGGAGACGCGCGCCGAGGAAGGCGTCGCCCGCCTCGTCGAAGGCGTCGAGATGACCGAGCGCGAATTCCTCGCCGTCCTTGAGCGCCACCAAATCCGCCGCATCGATCCGCTCGGCGAGAAGTTCGACCACAACTTCCATCAGGCGATGTTCGAGGTCGCCGACAGCGAGAAGCCCGCGGGCACCGTCGTCGAGGTGATGCAGGCGGGTTACGCCATCGCCGACCGGCTGTTGCGCCCGGCCATGGTCGCCGTGGCCAAGAAGGACAGGGCCGAGGCGCCGCAGCACGTGGATACCAAGGTCTAAGAGCCTGCCCGTGACCATTACACGGACAGGCTCCCGGGAGCCGGTTTTTTGCCGCCCCAGCGGTGGCCGCAGGGTTGCGGTGCCCGAGGGCGGTTATTACATATACCGCTGTCCACCCGCCGTGTGCGGGCCTCGCAAGGGGCGAGGGAAAAGCTGGGGGTTCCGGCGGTGCCGCAAGCGGCCGCCCGAACCCGCCCAAACGTTAACAAGAGGATAACATGAGCAAAGTTATCGGCATCGATCTCGGTACCACGAACAGCTGTATCGCGATCATGGAGGGCAAGAACGCTCGCGTCATCGAGAACATGGAAGGCGCGCGCACGACGCCGTCGATGGTGGCGTTCAGCGACGACGGCGAGCGACTCGTCGGCCAGGCGGCGAAGCGCCAGGCCGTGACCAATCCGGAGAACACGCTTTCCGCGATCAAGCGTCTGATCGGCCGCAAATACGCCGACCCCATGACCGAGAAGGACAAGGGGCTGGTGCCGTACAAGATCGTCGAGGCCGACAACAGCGACGCCTGGGTCGAGGCGCAGGGCAAGAAATACAGCCCCAGCCAGGTGAGCGGCTTCATCCTGCAGAAGATGAAGGAAACCGCCGAGAACCACCTCGGCGAACCGGTGACCCAGGCGGTGATAACGGTTCCCGCCTACTTCAACGATTCGCAGCGCCAGGCAACCAAGGACGCGGGCAAGATCGCCGGCCTCGAGGTCTTGCGCATCATCAACGAGCCGACCGCGGCCGCGCTCGCCTACGGGCTCGAGAAAAAGGGCAGCGGCACGGTCGCCGTCTACGACCTCGGCGGCGGTACCTTCGACATCTCGATCCTCGAGATCGGCGACGGCGTATTCGAGGTGCGCGCCACCAACGGCGACACCTTCCTCGGCGGCGAGGACTTCGACCAGCGCATCATCGACTACCTCGCCGACGAGTTCAAAAAGGAGCAGGGCATCGACCTGCGCGAGGACAAGCTCGCCCTGCAACGGCTCAAGGAAGGCGCCGAGAAGGCGAAGATCGAGCTGTCGAGCTCGATGCAGACCGAGATCAACCTGCCGTTCATCACCGCCGACGCCTCCGGCCCCAAGCACCTCAACATCAAGCTCACCCGG
>JAZFVR010000132.1:0-5339 GCA_036447835.1 Alphaproteobacteria bacterium
CTGAGCAGCTTGAACGACCCTTCCCTGACGAACGCCACGGTGCGATAGGCCGATCCCGAAAGCGTCTGGCAATCGGTGCAGTGGCATACGATGACATTGTCGGGATCGACCTCGGCCTCGTAGGTGACGTAGCCGCAGTGGCACCCTCCATCGATCTTCATGAGCCGGCTCCTTATCATTCGGACGCGATCACTTCGGGTAAGACCTGTCTATTATCCGACATCTTATCGGACATTGCCGGCTCCGGAATAGGCCGTGAGCCGTCGCCGGGCGGGACGCGGCGGAGACGCGCCCGTGGCCGAAACGGGCGGCTATCGCGAGCGCGCCCATCGGGCCGAGCCATGCGCGGCGACTGAGTTCGCGCCCGGCTCGCCTCATCGCGTGGCCCTTTAAATCGCGCCCGACCCACCGCCCGGCCCGAGTCAGCCGAAGTGCGCCGCCCTCAGCGCGGCCAGGTCGGCCTCGGGCCGGGCGCCGATATGGCCGATGACCTCGGCCGCGACGAGACCGCCGAGGCGGGCCGAGCGCGCCAGGTCCCAGCCTTGGGTCACGCCGTGGAGGAACCCGGCGGCGAAGAGGTCGCCGGCGCCGGTGGTGTCGACGACGCGCTCGACCGGGTGGGCGTCGACGACGTGGACCTCGTCGCCCGCGACGATCACCGAGCCCATCTCGCTGCGCGTAAGGGCGGCGATCTCGCAGTGGCCGCGCACCTGCTGCAGCGCCTCGTCGAAGCTGTCGACCCGGTAGAGCGAGGTGATCTCGACCTCGTTGGCGAACAGCACGTCGATGTGGTCGGCGACGAGGTCGAGGAACTCGTCGCGGTGGCGGTCGACGCAGAACGGATCGGAGAGCGACAGCGCCACCCGGCGGCCGTTCTCGTGGGCGATGCGGTGCGCCTTGCGGAACGCCTCCTTGGCGCCGGACGGGTCCCACAGGTAGCCCTCGAGATAGGTGATGCGCGCGGCGGCGACGAGCGCCTCGTCGACGTCGCCGGGGCCGAGCTCGACGCAGGCGCCGAGATAGGTGCTCATGGTGCGCTGGGCGTCGGGAGTGACGACGATGAGGCAGCGCGCCGTCGGCGGGCCTTCCGCCGCGGGCGGCGTGTCGAAGGCGACGCCCGCGGCGCGGATGTCGTGGGCGAACACCTGGCCGAGCTGGTCGTCGCACACCATGCCGACGAAGGCGCCGGCGCCGCCGAGCGCGGCGAGGCCGGCGAGCGTGTTGGCAGCCGAGCCGCCCGAGACCTCGACCCCCGGGCCCATGTCGGCGTAAAGCGACGCCGCCTGTTCGGCGTCGATCAGCGCCATCGCACCCTTGGCGAGGCCGTGCGCATCGAGGAAGGCGTCGTCGGCGTGCACCAGCACGTCGACGATCGCGTTGCCGATGCCCACCACGTCGAGCGTCGCCTCGGCCATCGCAGCCTTTCTTTCGCGTCCCGATTCCCGCGCACTATAGTCGCGCCGCGCACCCCGGCAAGGCGTCTGTCGGGCGCCCGCCCCTGTACAACCCGGGGCGCGCGCGCGATACTCGCGGCGCCCGGAAGGAGCGAGCGATGGACGATCTCATCGGTTTCACGGCGCGTGAGGCGGTGACGGCGCTCAAGCAGGGCGATGTATCTCCCTTGGAGCTGGTCAACGCCGCGGCGGCGCGCATCGAGGTGGTCGACGGCGCTGTCAACGCCCTGCCCACGCTTTGCCTCGAGCGCGCGCGCGAGCACGCCCACCGCCTGATGGCGCGCGAGCGTGCGGCGCGCGGCCCGCTTGCCGGCCTGCCGCTCGCGGTCAAGGACCTCGTCGACGTCGCCGGCGTGCGCACCACCTACGGCTCGCCGATCTACGCCGACCACGTGCCCGAGCGTTCCGACGTCATGGTCGAGACCCTCGAGGCGCGCGGCGGCATCGTGCTCGCCAAGTCGAACACACCCGAGTTCGGCGCCGGCGCCAACACCTTCAACGAGGTCTTCGGCAAGACGCTCAACCCGTGGGACGTGCGGCTCACCTGCGGCGGCTCGTCGGGCGGCTCGGCGGTGGCGCTGGCCACCGGCGAGGTGTGGCTGGCGACCGGCTCGGACCTCGGCGGCAGCCTGCGCACGCCGGCGAGCTTCTGCGCGGTGGTGGGTTTTCGACCCGGCCCCGGGCGCGTCGCCACCGGCCCCGGTCCGTTGCCTTTCGACGACCTCGCGGTCGAGGGGCCGATGGCCCGCACCGTCGGCGACGTGGCGCTGATGTTCGACGCCATGACCGGCGCGCACGGCGAGGACCCGCGCAGCATCCCTGCACCCGAGCAGCCGTTCATGGACGCCGTCGACGCGCCGGCCGCGCCGGGGCGCGTCGCCTTTAGCCGCGACCTCGGGATCACGCCGGTCGACGCCGAGGTCGCCACGATATGCGAGCAGGCGGCGCAGCGCTTCGCCGACTTCGGCGCCGCGGTCGAGGCCGCCTGCCCCGACTTCTCGGGCGCCGTCGAGACGTTCCAGACCTTGCGCGCGGCGCGCTTTGTCGCCGGCCGGGCGCCGTTGCTCGGAGAGCACCGTGACAAGCTCAAGCCCGACGTGATCTGGAACATCGAGAAAGGGCTCGCGCTCAGCGCCGACGACATCGGCGCCGCAGCGCGCGCGCGCGGCGCGCTGTTCCACCGGGTCGCGCGCTTCTTCCGCAACTACGACCTGCTGCTGTGCCCGGCGGCGATCGTGCCGCCGTTCGACGTCAATGAGCGCTACGTCAGCGCGCTCGGCGGCGTCGAATTCGACAACTACGTCGACTGGCTGGCGATCACCTTCGCCATCACGCTCACCTCGTGCCCGAGCCTTTGCGTGCCCTGCGGCTTCACCGCGAACGGCCTGCCCGTCGGCCTGCAGATCGTCGGGCCGCCGCGCGGCGAGGCCGGGGTGCTCGCCGCCGGCGCGCTGTTCGAGGAGGCGGCCGGATTGAGCCACGAGCTGCCCATCGACCCGCGCTGAAGCCGCCGGCGACATGCCGGTTGCGGTGGCGCGGTGGAGCGGTTACTAAGACGCCGGTGGTGCCGATTTCCGGTTTTGCATGATCGTTTCCTTCCTCGCCGCGCTGCGGCAGCTCAACGATCCGCCGATAAGGGCCGTGCTGTGGCGGGTGGCGCTGTGGACCGCGGCGGCGTTCGCCACCCTCGCCTGGGCGCTCGTGGCGGCGGTCTCGGGCATCGACGCCGGGATCACCCTCGATTTCATTCCCTGGGACTGGCTGCGCGAGCCACTGGCGTGGTTCGCCGGCGTCGTCGTGGCGGTGATCGGCGGCTTCCTCTTCATCGCGGCACTGTGGCTGCTTTTCGCCGCGCTGGTGCAGTTCGTCGGCAGCTTCTACCTCGAGCGCGTCATCGCTGCGGTCGAGGCGCGCCATTACCCGCGGCTGCCGGCGCCGACGCCGCCGGCGCCTGGCGACGCGCTGGCGGCGGCGCTGCGCTTCTTCGGCGCGCTCGTGGCCTTCAACGCGCTCGCGCTGCCCGTCTATCTCGTGCCCACGGTCGGGCTCGTCGCGTTCTACCTCGTCAACGGCTACCTGCTCGGCCGCGAATACTTCGAGATGGTGGCGCAACGGCGCATCGACGCGGACGCCATGCGGTCGCTGCGCAAGGCGCATCGCGGCCGCCTGCTCGGCTTCGGGCTGATCATCACGATTCTTATTTCGTTACCGCTTGTTAACCTTGCCGCGCCTATCATTGCCGCGGCGGCGATGGTTCACGTTTACGCGGGCATGTCGGAAGGAGAAGCGATCGTCCATGCCGGGGCGTAGCGAAAATCGGCGAACAATCGGCGGGCGCGGCAGGCGCCTCGCCGTGCCGCTCGCGCTCGCCGCGGCGCTCGTGGTCTCGGCTTGCCAGAGCGCCAACGACATCTTCGCGCCTGCGGGCACGACCGCCTACACATCGTCGCCAAAGAGGGACTGGGAGGATTTCCCCGACATCGACTTCGCCCGGACGCCGCGGGACGAATCGCTCGCGACGCTCGGTCCGTCGGCGCCGTGGCCCGCGTCGCCACCGCCGCCGTCGCCGAGCGGCCCCTCGTGGCGCAAGCTCGCCCGCCAGACGCCGGCGCCGCCCCTGAACGACGATCCCGAACAGGTGATGGGCCTCGACGACGAGGCGCTCGAGGCGCTGATCGGCCCGCCCGGCCTGCGCCGCGACGAGCACCCGGCACAGGTGTGGCAGTACCGCGGCGAGAGCTGCGTGCTCGACCTCTTCCTCTACCCCGACGACGAGGCCGAACCCCACCGCGTCGTCTATTACGAAATTCGCGGCGACGATGACGGCGCGCTGGCGCGCAGACGCTGCTTCCGCGCGCTGCTGCGCGCCCGCGGCGCCGGCTAGCGCCGCGCTCCCGGGCCCCTCGTCCGGCTTTCCGGGTCTTCGCCGAGTTGCTGCGGTCGGAGCCGCATCGAGCGGCTTCGGACGATCAGGCGGAGGGCAAGGACGATGGCGCTCACGGCCAGGCAGATCGAGGACGAGCGCCCCCCGGCAAGCAGGTTCGCGACGAGCCGATCGAGCGCACCCGGCGCTCGCACCGAATCGACCGGGAGGGCGGCGAGGTCCCCGCCATGGAGGTGGTGCCGACCTTCGAGATGCGCCACCCGATCTACATCGAGCGGACCGGGGGCAGCCGTGTCACCAACGTCGATGGCAACAGCTACATCGATTTGACCATGGGCATGGGGCCCCACGTGCTGGGCCACCGTCCCGACTGCGTGATCGAGGCGCTGCGCGTCCAGCTCGACCGCAACGTCCACGCCAGCCTGCACAACCCGCTGCAGAAGGTGCTCGCCAAGCTGGTCAAGGAGGCCGCGCACCGCACCTGTTCTTCATCTCCGAGGCCCACATCCCCGGCGACATCGACCCGGTGATCGCCGCCTTCAAGGACTCGCTGCTCGACGTCGGCGCCGACGGGCTGCCGTGGGGATTCCTTCGTTCACCTTGGGCGGGTCGGGGCGGTCCGTGGCCGATGGTCTGACAAGCCGAATCCTCCCCGAGTTGAGCCGCCCAGCGGCGGCGACCCGCCAGCCGCCACCGCCAAGCATCCGGCGCGCGGCCGGCGTTCGAACGGTCCCAGGCGTTGTGCCGTCGCACAAACGCACAAAATAAAAATCATAATCCAGTGTCATTACGTCATAAAAAGCCATAACAGGGTCGGACCCCTTTCTTTCGTCGTTTCCGTCCTCGCCGGCTTGGCGTCCCTGGCCGCGGGCGCCTAATCGGCGGGCGCTCAGGCGTCGAGCGACGTCTTGGCCTTGTAAGTGCGCCAAACCGGACTTCTGTGGACCTCTGCGGATAGGGGTGGAAACGGGGCGGGCTCTGGGTTTCGTCCGTTTCTGTCC